>DAOVCL010000056.1 GCA_030670005.1 Candidatus Zixiibacteriota bacterium
GTATAACACCCCCGCTCTTGACTGGATAACAGAGAGTCAACAGGACTGCATTCCCCCTTCCCTCCGCGGTTCAAAACATGGGTATAGATCATCGTTGTCTTAACGTCCTTGTGCCCGAGAAGTTCCTGAACGGTCCGAATATCATACCCGGCCTCAAGCAGGTAGGTGGCGAAGGAGTGACGGAAAGTGTGACACCCGACATGCTTCACAACTCCAGCCTTCCGGGCCGCTTCTTTAACGGCTCGCTGAAGAATGGTTTCATGGACGTGGTGGCGGCCTTCCTCGCCGGTCTTTGTATTCTTCCACCGTTTCTCCTGAGGGAACACCCATTGCCACCGCCAGTCCTTCGGCGCGTTAGGATACTTGCGGTCCAGGGCGTCGGGCAGCCGGGCGCGGCTATAGACGCGACCGGTTGAACGACTGGTTAGGCTGCGATTTGCGACCGTTTGAATTGTCTATTCTAGTAACTGGCACACAACTTCCTTGCTTGATTTAAGGTCGCCGGACACCACTGGGCAATTATTTCTTCTTCTTTTCTTTTTTCAATTTTCGTTTTTCCTTTGGAGTAAGCTGGGACTTTTTCTGTTGTTCCCTTTTGCCTTTATCTTTTTTCCCCTTCTCACCCATATCTATTTCTCCTTTCGTGAAAATGACTTGCGCCGGACTATGGCGGCGAAAACCCGTCTTCGGTCGTAGAGGTTAGCAGATGAGATCGTTTGGCGTCACCGCCAAAGGAAATGGGGGGCGTCCATAAAATTATAAAAAACTATTTACCCAACAGTTCAAATCCTTTTCCTTTGGCTATTTTCTCCTCCTCTTCACTTCACAGGAATGCTTACCGCAAGCTGGGAAAGCCTCAGCTTCTTAACAAGAGCTGCTACACTCACCCCAAGCTCCCTCACCGTCCAATAGCAAAATAACCCAGAACCTGCACTATTCGTGAGTGCTTCCCGCGTCAATGCGTGTTTTGCATAGAATGAATTGACAACGGCATTGTCAATCAGTATTTAGAGGTCTGACCCCCATTACCTCTTTTGTTTTCGCCAGAGCCCCTGCGGTCGGCTGCAAACCGTTGTTAGGCAAGATGTTTTGCTCATACCTCCAATATACCCTCACTAAAGTCTATTTTTAATTTAAGCTCAACCAACGATTTTACTCCGAGTAAACCATCCACATAGCTTTTTGGCGGAAGGTCATGGACAACAGCCTTAACCCCTTCTATTCTCTTCCCCAAAACAACTATAGACTTCAAGGTGACCAAAGGAGCCTTTTCCACTCCACTGGCAGTAATTATTTCTATTCTCTCTTTGGATAGCTCTGGTTCTAACCCTAAAATATCAGCAGTTTTCCACGGAATCATGGTATAGGTTGCCCCTGTATCAAGAGCCATCCTTATCTTTTGCTTGCAGTTACCTTTACCCTCCAATAGGATAGTTAGCATAATTACTGGCGCTCTGGTGTTAAATCTAAATTTTGACATAGAATGCAACCGCATATCCTTCTTTGGGGATCTTTCCTGTATAGAAATGGTAGGAGTATTTACCTTTTACCTTTTTCATTGCGTCATAGGTGTCATCTCTATTTTTGGAATGGGCTATTACCTTTAGCTCTGTTGGTTCCCCTGACTCATCCTCTTTCAATACTTCGGCTAACACCCATTCGTCTCTGTATTTTTCTTCTACCTCTTTCAATTTCATCTCTACATCCTCATCCTTCTTCGATTGCCTAACTATTGTTTATATCCCGTATTCCGGAAAATCATTTTTTCGATTCGTAACTCATTGATTTTTAAAGATAAATTTCCCGGATTTTTATGGACTACATTTTTATTGGCGATTATTAAAAAACTGTTCAACTGATTGATATTATTGAAGTTTTTCGTATTTGATCTTAAATTTTTTCCGGAATGTGGGTTATATGGTTTCCAGGTAAGACCGCTTTCTGGTTTTCCTTCCGTATAAGACGCCTCAAGGAAATTCCGCCAAGCTGTTTCCGTTTCAAAGCCTTGTGACTGCACCGGAGTCGTTTTAGACCTCAGCTTTGAAATAGATGCTGAGGAAGCTTCGCTCTGTGCCTCCCGATTCTCCCCCACCCCACTTCGCTTTGCAAGAAAGGCAAGGTTTTTTATCATCGAGACTTTTGTCTGAAGATAGTAGCTCAAGCTTGTTCTGTCAAGACTTTTTTCTCTGCAGGCAAGAATTGCAGAGGATAGCCCCACTAAATTCCGAAGGGGAGGTGGCAGAACCCTGTTCTGCCACCTCTTGCCGTCAGGTGAGGGCACCTGACGGCTCGGCAGGAAACAAAGCAACTTCCCATAGGTTCAAAATCTAAAGGAGGTTTAGACCTCCCTCCCGCAGGAGGGTAGGCGCAATCTTGCTCTATGTTACGGATTACGCAGACTGAAGTCTGCGACTACCAGATTGAAAGTAGTTAGAAAAAGGGTGATTTACCCTGCACTGAAGTGCGGTAGAGGCCACCATTAAAAAAGCGTTTGACTGAAACCAAAGAAAAGATTAGATTGGAAGCTGTATTCTTCGCTGTTTGTTAGAACAGAGGGTCGCAGATTTTTAGAAATCATCGCGGGAATTAAGGTCAGAGGAGATAAAAGATGTTGCCAAAAACCTTGGAATGGAAGGATGATCGGCTGATGATACTGGACCAGACGAAGCTGCCCCATCAGGTGACCTACATTCAATGCAGTGATCATCGGGATGTAGCCGAAGCAATAAAGAGCATGAGGGTAAGGGGGGCACCAGCCATAGGCGTAGCGGCCGCCTTTGGCCTCTACCTTGGTTCAGTTGACTCAGAGGCAAAGAGTTACCGCGATTTCTTTAAGGAATTTGCCGAGGCAGAAAAGGAACTTTCTCTGACCCGGCCCACAGCCAGGAATCTCTTCTGGGCCTTGGAGAGGATGAAAAACCTATTGGAGAAAAATCGGGATGAGCCTCCAGAGAAGTTGAAGATGCTCCTCTTGAGGGAAGCCAAAATGATCTTGAGGGAAGACCAAGATCTCTGCCGAAAGATCGGTGAGAATGGAGCCGCTCTGATAGAGGACGGGGATAGAATCCTTACCCACTGTAACGCCGGTAGTTTGGCCACGGCCGGAATCGGGACCGCCTTGGGGATCATCTACACAGCCCTGGACGAGGGTAAAAAAGTAAAAGTTTACGCAGATGAAACCAGGCCTGCCCTGCAGGGAGCCAGGCTAACGGTATGGGAGCTCATCCAGGCTGGGGTAGATACTACCCTGGTCTGCGATTCAGCAGCAGGCATCTTGATGAGAGGGAAAATGATAGACATCGTGTTGGTGGGGGCAGACAGGATTGCAGCCAACGGCGATTTTGCCAATAAGATCGGAACCTACAACTTGGCTATTCTGGCCAAGGAGCACGGAATCCCCTTTTTTGTAGCGGCCCCATACTCAACGATTGATCCGGCCCTCAACTCAGGAAATGATATTCAGATAGAGGAGAGAGAGGCAAGGGAGGTGACTCACATCTCTGGCCAGAGAATTGCGCCAGATGGGGTAACGGTCTACAATCCGGTCTTCGATGTGACCCCGCATCAATATGTGGATGGAATAATCACCGACCAGGGTCTTTTTAAGCCAAACTCAGAGGGGAAGAATTTCCTTGACAGAGAGGTATAATGTAATTATTTTAAAGGCCAACAAATTAAAAATTGGATGGAGAAATGAATACCTATACGCTGAAAAAAGGAGAAATTCAGAGAAAATGGTATCTGGTAGATGCTAAGGACAAGGTCCTGGGCAGGTTATCATCCCAGATAGCCACTATTCTGCGAGGGAAGCATAAACCCAATTACTCCCCACACCTTGATATGGGAGATTTCGTAGTGGTGATAAACGCAGAGAAGATTAGGGTAACAGGGAAGAAATACTCCCAGAAGGTATACTATCACTACAGTGGCTATCCTGGAGGGTTAAAGGTTATGCCCTATTCAAAGTTGATTAGGAGTAGGCCAGAGAGGGTGATTGAGAAGGCTGTCCGGGGGATGCTCCCCCACAACAGGTTGGGCAGAAAACTATTCAGACATCTGAATGTCTATCCTGGGGCCCAACACCATCATCAGGCCCAGAAACCAGAACCCTTGGAGTTAGACTAAGACGAGATCGTTGACGAACTCAGATCTCCACAGATAAATCCTAATGAATAAATGATTTGAGTTTATCACTGGTTAAAAATGGAGAAGTCTCCTATGCTGTAGAGTTTCACCCTGTAGGAGAAACATTAAACTGAAAAGGAGGGAGATTGGTAGTTAAAGAGAGGACATATGCTACGGGAAAGAGAAAGGAGAGCCAGGCCCGGCTCTGGCTGGAACCAGGCAAGGGGAAGATTGAGGTAAATGACAAATCCCCTCTGGAGTACTTTGGTAGAGATACCTTGGTTATGCAAATCCAGCGCCCCTTGGAGGTTACCAACACTCTACGGGCATTCGATTTCCAAGGAAAGGTTAAAGGAGGAGGTATATCTGGTCAGGCAGGGGCCTTCAGGTTGGCCATCGCCAGGGCTCTGGTCAAGGTGAATGAGGAGTACAGGCACATCTTGCGTCGGGAGGGGCTATTAACCAGAGATCCGAGGATAAAGGAACGGAAAAAATATGGACTGGCCAAGGCCAGGAAGAGATACCAATTCTCCAAGAGGTAAGATCAAATTCACATGCCCTCTGATCCAAACAGGGGTCTGGAGGATATTCCCCCAGTCTGTTTCGGAGATGATGAGGGCAGAGGGTAAACCCAAGTAGAATGGAGGAGTAGATGGTTGAGCCAGAGATAAGAGAGCTTCTCATTGCAGGAGTCCATTTTGGCCATCAAACGCAGAGATGGAATCCCAAAATGAAGAGGTTTATCTTCACTTCCAAGAATGGCATCTATATAATTGACCTCCTGAAGACACTTCAATGTCTGAAGGAGGCCCGCCAGAGGATATACGAAACGGTAGCTGAAGGGGAGTCAGTTCTCTTTGTGGGGACCAAAAAACAGGCCCAGGAGATCGTCAGCCAGGAAGCTCAGAGGTGCGGGGTATTCTATGTAGTGGAGAGGTGGTTAGGGGGAACTTTGACCAATTTCCAGACTATAAAGAAAAGCATCGACAGGTTGTTAAATTTGGAGAAGATGAGTGGGAACGGCACTTATGATAAGTTGCTTAAAAAGGAGGTTTTGAGGCTGGAGAGAAAGAGGGAAAAGTTGGAGAGGTACTTAGGGGGAATCAAAGGGATGTACAAACTGCCAGGCCTCTTGTGTGTGGTCGATGCCAAAAAGGAAAGGATCGCTGTAGCCGAGGCAAACAGGTTGGGCATACCAGTAGTGGCCATAGTGGATACAAACACTGATCCCGATCCGATCGACTATCCCATCCCGGGCAATGACGATGCCATAAAGTCCATCCAGTTAATCACCAAGATGCTCGCTGATGCGGTAATGGAGGCCAAGGAAAGAATTTCCTCAGCCGTCAAACCAGAGGAAGTTACCCCACAGAAGGAGGCGGGATGAATATCACAGCGGATATGGTAAAAACTTTAAGGGAAAAGACCTCGGCAGGAGTTATGGACTGCAAGGAGGCTTTGACCAAGGCGGAAGGGAATATAGAGAAGGCTATCTCCCATCTGAGGGAAAAGGGAAAGGCAAAAGCTGCCCAGAAGGCGGGAAGGGCTACAAAAGATGGGATAGTGGGGGCCTATATCCATCCGGGCAGCAAACTTGGGGTTTTGCTAGAGGTCAACTGTGAAACCGATTTCGTAGCCAGAACAGGGGAGTTCAAAACCTTGGTCAAGGAATTAGCTATGCAGATAGCTGCTTCCAATCCTCTGGTCTTAAAGAGAGAGGATCTGCCTCAAGAAACCGTGGATAAGGAGAAGGAAATTTACCGGAACCAAGCCCTCAATGAGGGGAAGAAGGAGGAGATTGTTGAGAGGATAGTTAACGGGAGGATAGAGAAATTTTACCGGGAAGTCTGCCTCTTAGAACAGCCCTATATCAAGGATGAGGATAAAAAGATTCAAGACCTACTTGATGAGTTCATTGCCAAACTGGGGGAGAACATCTCCATAAGTAGATTTGTTCGCTATAGGTTGGGCGAATAGAAATGCCACCTCGGACTCCTGTTTACAAAAGGGTTCTCTTAAAGGTCAGTGGGGAGGTTCTAAAGGGAAAGAGAAAGTATGGAATCGACCTTGAGGCCACCTCTCAAATAGCTAAACAGATAAAGGAAGTAGCTGAACTTGGAGTGAGCATAGGGGTAGTAATTGGAGGAGGCAATATATTTCGGGGAGTCTCGGCTAGCGCCAAGGGCATAGACAGGGTTTCTGCGGACTATATGGGTATGTTAGCCACTGTGGTAAATGCTTTGGCTTTACAGGACTCCTTGGAGAAGAAGGGTCTGCCGACCCGGGTGATGTCCGCAATAAGGATCGAACAGGTGGCCGAACCCTACATAAGAAGGAGGGCCCTACGGCATCTGGAGAAGGGGAGGATAGTTATCTTCTCCGGGGGAACAGGAAACCCATACTTTTCAACCGATTCCGCTGCCGCCTTGAGGGCAATTGAGATGCAGGCTGAAGTGCTCCTTAAGGGGACAAAGGTGGACGGCATCTACACTGCAGACCCCAACCAAGACAGGGATGCAGCCAGATACAAATCGCTTTCCTATATTGATTTCCTCAACAAAGGGATAAAGGTTATGGACAGCACTGCCGTCTCCCTCTGTATGGACAATCACCTGCCCATAATAGTCTTTAATCTAAATCGCAAGGGGGATTTTAAGAGGATAGTATGGGGGGAAGGGATAGGAACCAAGGTAGACCATAAGGGAAAGGAGGAGTAGATGGAAGATGAGGTTTTGGCTCAAGCTGAGGTGAAGATGAAGAATGCCGTAGAGGCTTCCCAGAGGGAACTGGCTCACATCAGGACTGGCAGGGCAACCACCAACCTCTTAGATGGGATAACTGTTGAATATTACCAATCTACGGCCCCTCTCACCCATGTGGCCAGCTTAAGTGTCCCTGATCCTCGCACCATTGCCATTCAGCCCTGGGACAAAAGTATAATCCCGGTTATAGAGAAGGCTATCCTCAAATCTGACCTGGGCCTCACCCCCTCAAACGATGGGACGGTAATCCGGCTTCCCATCCCTCCACTAACAGAGGAAAGGAGGATGAACCTGGTGAAGGTGGTAAAGAGGCTGGCCGAGGAGGGGAAGATAGCCATTAGAAATACCCGCCGGGAGGCCAATGAATCCCTGAGGAAGGCGGAAAAGGAGGGGAAGCTGCCAGAGGACGACAGCCGCAGGAAACAGGAGAAGGTGCAAGAACTCACCGACAAATATGTAGAGAAGGTGGATGAGCTTATCAAGCTAAAGGAAAAGGAGATAATGGAGGAATAATGATTTAACCTCCCCTGATCTGCAGGAGAACTTCAAACTTGAAACATTTTGGAACTTCCCCAACTCCCTACAAATATGTAAGCAACATCCTTCAACAACCCTTATTCCAGTATATTCTGACGCATCGTCAGATCCCCAAAAAACTGAGATATACCACCCCCAGAATCTCTATGGAAGAAATCTAAAATGAAAATTTAGCCTTTATCTCATAAAAGAGTCAGTTATGAAAAGCAAGCTATTTCTACTTTCCCTGATTATTTTAATCAGCGGATGTCAGAAGAAATCCCCCATTAGATCGGAAATATCCATCGAGGGGGTATGGCAAGAGAACTTTAAACAGGTTTATGAGTCATTCATTGAACCCGCTGAGTTCTCTTCGTCGGATACCGTCTCTTATAGCTCTACTCTTACCCTTAAAGATGGCCATTATCAGATACTACTGCATCCTCCCATACCCCAGGGCCAGAGCTTTTTCACGAGGTCGAATTGGGAAGGAACCTACTGTCTGAGTGAGGATACAATAAAATTTATCGATCCCTTAAGTGGTAAGGTTAAGCAACAATACGAATTTGAGATCTGGAGTGATTCGCTGAATTTATCCTTTGTTCCTCTTAGCTATTCCCCAGGGGATAGCATTGTATGCATTCCTTGGGGTGGGCTGCCTTGGGGCAATGCCCGGGGGAAACTGAGTGGAACCTTTCACCGAATTGAGCCTGATGAAATAGAGTGATCACTTTTACTTCTGTTAAAATTAGAATTGACTGGATTGATGTAGCCATTTGCTACAATATATCATCAGTAATTCTACTTTGTCGGAGAAATTTTTGTAAATGATAACAACCACAAAGAACGGTCAGATCTCGGTAGACCCCAATCTTTCGTGTTTTAAGAAGCTGATTATCGATATAGAACGATTACATCAGATTTTAGTTGTGGGCTATTGTAAATGCAAGTTGAAGAGTTAAAGGAGAAGATCTCAACCACTGGCAACCTCCCCCAGCATATAGCCATAATTATGGATGGAAATGGGCGCTGGGCTAAGAAGAGAGGGTTGCCCAGGAGGGCTGGACACAGGGAGGGAGTTAGGGCAGTGAGGAGGGTAGTGGAGGCTGCAGGAGAGATTGGAATTAAGTATCTTACCCTCTATGTCTTCTCCTCCGAGAACTGGCGCCGTCCAAAGGAGGAGGTTGGCTTTCTGATGAGGCTTCTTGAGGAAACGGCGAGAAAAGAGATAGTGGATCTAAACAAGAACAATGTTCGATTGACTACTATCGGAAGGTTCGAGGAACTCCCGGAGGCGGCCAAAAGGGTCCTAAAAGAGGGGATCGATCTAACATCAGGAAATAGTGGCTTAACCCTAATCCTTGCCCTTAACTACGGTTCCCGTATTGAGATAACAGATGGAGTAAAGAGAATAGTCCAGGAAGTCAAAGAGGGTAAATTGGCGATAGATGAGATAGGACCCCGGCTCTTCTCCGATTACCTCTATACCGCCCCATATCCTGATCCGGACCTCTTGATTAGAACCAGCGGTGAGTTGAGGATAAGCAACTTTCTTCTCTGGCAGATAGCTTATGCCGAGCTCTACATCACCCAGACACTCTGGCCCGATTTTGCTAAGAAAGAGCTCTTTGAGTCTATCCTGAGCTACCAGGAAAGGGAGAGAAGATTTGGGGCAGTCAACCAATAGGGCTACTCTTGAGGCCAAACTGAGATCTACCAAGATCGGGAAAAGGGTGGGAGTAGCCTTCAGCTTTGGCCCCCTTCTGCTTCTGCTCTCCTGGCTGGGAGGGATATGGCTTCTCGTCCTTGTTGATCTGATTATCATCTTAGGTCTTCTGGAATTCTGTCGAATGTGGGAGGTTAAGGGAATCGTGGTCAACAAGGGTCTGGTAATTATTCTCTCTCTCTCCTTCGGGTGGAACTCCTTTTTAAACCTCGGCTTGAGTTTACCCTTCCTTTTCACCTTTCTCTTTTTCATCCTGCTTGTATCAGAGCTCTTCCGCGGGGTAGATGGAGCGTTATTCCGGATTTCCGCCTCACTTTTAGGTATATTCTATTTAGGATGGTTGGCAACCTACCTTCTCTCCATAGGGGAGTTAAATCCCGAGGTTCCCCATTGGGGAGGGAGCGCTCTTATCCTCATCTTCCTGGTGATCTGGAGCGTGGATACCGGGGCCTACTTCTCCGGCCTGGCCTGGGGGAGCCACAAGATCACCCCTCAGATTAGCCCGAACAAAACCTGGGAGGGAACAATTGGAGGGTTTCTGGGAGGGATTTTTGCCTCTCTGCTTTTGTGGTTTCTCTCCTCTCCTCTCCATCCTTTTCTCCCTTCCCTTCCCTTAAACCACTACCTGGTTGTCGGGGGCATAGCTGGAGTGGGAGGCCAGGTAGGGGATGTGATAGAGTCACTTATGAAAAGGGATTCCGGGATAAAGGATGCCTCATCGCTCATTCCCGGGCATGGAGGGATACTGGACAGGTTTGACAGCCTCCTCTTTATCGCCCCCCTGGAATACTACTACCTCAAGCTTATCCTCTCCTGATTTCCTCCAATGAGAGCAACCATCATCACCAAATCTCCCGAGGAGACAATCAGCTTAGGGAAAAAGATTAGCGGGAGCTTGAAGCAAGGAGATATCGTCTCTCTCATAGGGGAACTGGGAAGTGGCAAGACAACCCTTATCCAGGGAATCTGCAAGGGATTGGGGGTAAAAAGATATGTCACCTCCCCCACCTTCGTATTAGTAAACATCTATCAGGGGAGAGTTCCGGTTTATCATCTCGATCTCTTTCGGCTGAG
>DAOVCL010000180.1 GCA_030670005.1 Candidatus Zixiibacteriota bacterium
TTTATGTCCTCCTCGAAGACTGATTTTTCCCTATAGCCAACATAGGTTTTGTAGATCTCTCCCTTTTTATTCAGCACATATGTGGTTGGTATCCCCCGGCAGCAACCATAAGCCTTGAGGATTTCCTTGGTGGCGATGAGGACGGGATAGTTCACTCCCTTTTCATCTATATAGTCTTTGACTGCAGCCACGCCCTTTCTGGCCAGGGCAATTCCCACCATATAAAAGCCCTTATCCCTATATTGGGAATAAAGGTCAATAAAATCTGGTATCTCCTTCTCACAGGGGGGACACCAGGTGTCCCAGAAATCAAGGATGATAACCTTGCCCTTGTAGTCGGAGAGTTCTACCTGTCTGCCATCCACATCTTGGAGGACAAAATTTAGCTTTGTGCTCCCCGCATCTCCTTGATGCGAACAGGAGGCGATTAGGGTTAAAGCTAAGATCATTATAGACAAACCGATCTTTGCCTTCATTTTCAATTCTCCTTTCTAAAATATGCTGGTGAGCCTTTGCAGTCCACCAAAAAAGATGAGTGTCCCTACAATTATCAGCAACGCTCCGCTAATTATCTCCACCCACCGGAAATGTTTTTTCAATCGGCCAAAGATAACGAAGAACCTGTTTATCCCCACCCCAGTAAGGATGAAAGGGATACCCAAGCCCAGGGAATAGCTGGAGAGGAGGAAGATCCCCTGACTAATGGACTCTTGGGTACCAGCATACATGTAGATAGTACCCAGAATTGGCCCCGCACAAGGGGTCCAACCAAAGGCAAAGGCCAATCCTACCAGAAAAGAGCCAAGTGGGCCTATCCTCTTCTTGAAATGGAACCTCCTCTCATAGTTTAAGAACCTGATCTTGAAGAGACCTGCGGTGTGCAGCCCAAGAATGACTATGATTATACCAGCCACCTTGGTTAAGAGATACTGCTTGGATTGAAGAAATTGACCGACGAATGTAGCTGAGGCTCCTAAGCCTATGAAAATCAAGGAGAAGCCAGCCACAAAGAGGAGGGAGTTAAGGATAACCCCCTTTAATGCCTGTTTCTTCTCCCCTCCCTGGGTGAGGTCCTGAATGGAGATGCCAGAAATAAATGAGATATAGGCTGGAACCAAAGGCAGAACACAGGGGGAGATAAAAGTAATTATTCCGGCGAAAAAGGCTGCCAGAATAGAGACATGCTGCATAAAAAACCTCCTCAGCGGTTAAGGATGGGCAAGATAAAGAAAATTTCCACCCCTGTCAAGAAAAACATCTTTCGAGCTATTTGCGATGTAGGTTTTTTGAGGCGGGGAAACTCTTAGTCCGAATTATTTAATTGGCATAACCTTTTCAGTTTATGTAGGGACAGACCTTAAGGTCTGTCCGCTTTCTTCGGACAGGTCTAAAGACCTGTCCCTACAATAAGAAACCCTCGGCAATTTAAGATGCTATGCGAATTTATGAATAATTCGGATTAGCTAAATTGGCGTGGGGTGAAATCTCTGTCCTCTCCGAAAGTGGGTGCCGTAAGTGCACGAAATCAGATAGTCGGGTTGGAGTAAAATTATTTTGACCATAGTCTCTTGCCCTTATTCCATGCGGACTTCACAATAGCGCAAATGGCTCAAGTTGTTTCTTCCGTCTACAGAGATTCAAGAAACAATAAGTAAGAGCCTATGAAAATTGTAGAACGCATTTTAGCAAACAAAACAATCAAGAAGCATATAGTCAAACCCTTGATAAAAGTAGTCGCTCCCGATAGAGAATACAACTATCCAAGCTTCTATAGGCGAAATTTAACGCCAGCAAAGCTTTTGAGGGCCGAAGAAACTAACGGAGATATTTCAATTCAACCAGCATTGTTGGAAGGGATCAAATTTGGTTAGTTGTTTTGGAATTAGATGCTTGTGATGCAAGGGATTTGAATGGGGAAGCCCTCGGAACTAAAGGGGAAATGGTTTTCTCAAAGTTGGAAATGCCTCTACCTGACAAAGGCAAAATGATGGTTTTCCCCTTGCTGAGAAAAACCTTGACACCCTCGGCCTTAGGGCTTAAATTAGCTGCAATCATCTGAAGACCGAGGCTATATCAGCCTATATCCTGAATAATTCATTCATATGCCACAAGGATACCAAGCCCCAATGGGTTGATAAAATTTTGATTGAAACAAAAGTTCACAGTAGAGCGACTTAGTTTACAAGTCGAACTGTCCTTATGTTTTTTATTCTTAGTGCCTTCGTGGCTAAAATTTATGAATAAATGCGCTGGGGTTAAAAGCCAATGTCCATCTCCTTTTTTAACACCTTAAGCCGCCGCAAGGAGGAGTTTGTTCCTCTGGAGGAGGGGAGGGTGAGGGTGTATACCTGTGGGCCTACCGTTTATGACTATGCCCACATAGGCAACTTCCGGGCCTTTATATTTGAGGACCTCCTTAGAAGGTATCTTAAATACCACGGCTATCAGGTCTATCAGGTAATGAACATAACCGATGTGGATGACAAGACCATCGCTGGAGCCAAAAGGGAAGGTGTTTCCCTTAAGGAGTTCACCCAGAGGTATACAGACGCCTTCTTTGAGGATCTGGAGACCTTGAACATCGAGAGGGCCGAGGTCTATCCTTTGGCTACTGAGCATATCGGGGATATGGTTGCCTTGGTGAAGAGGCTGATAAAAAATGGACTTGCCTATGAGGTTAAAGGGGCCTTCTATTTTCGTATATCCCAGTTCAAGGATTATGGTAAGCTCTCCCATATGAAGCTGAATGGACTAAGGATAGGGACCAGGGTGAGTTCTGACGAGTATGAGAAGGACGAGGCCTCAGACTTCGCCCTCTGGAAGGCCTGGGAGCCGGAGGATGGGGATGTATTCTGGGAGACCGATTTGGGCAAGGGGAGGCCGGGTTGGCATATAGAGTGCAGCAGTATGTCCATGAAATACTTAGGAGAGCATTTTGACATCCACACCGGTGGGGTGGACACCATCTTTCCCCATCACGAGAATGAGATCGCCCAGAGCGAGGGAGCCACAGGTGCGAAGTTCGTCAACTACTGGCTCCACTGCGACCACCTGATAGTGGAGGGGAGGAAGATGAGTAAATCCCTGGGAAACTACTACACCCTGAGGGACATTCTGGCCAAGGGTTATAATCCCAGAGCGATAAGGCACCTCCTTCTGAGCACCCACTATCGGCAGAAGTTGAACTTTACCTTTGATGGGTTAAAGGCCTCTCAGGAGGCGGTGGAGAGGTTGGATGATTTAGTGGCCAACCTGAAGAGACTGACCGGCGAGGGGGGAACCGGTGAGGTTGAGAGGTTGGTCTCAAGGGCAAAGAAAGAATTTAGTCAGGCCCTCGATGATGACCTGAACATATCGGGTGGATGGGGCGCCCTCTTTAAGCTGGTGAGGAAGTCAAACAGGCTAATCTTACAGGGGAAGATGGGGAGAAGGGAAGGAGAGATGGTCCTGGAGGCAGTTAAGGATTTTGATCGGGTGCTGGGGGTTATCAAGGAAAAGGAAGAGGAGATAGGTGAGGAGGAGCTGGAGCTGATCAAGAGGAGGGAGGAGGCCAGAAAGGAAGGCAACTGGGAATTGGCTGACAGGATAAGGGAAGAGCTCTTAAGGAAGGGGATCAGCTTAGAGGATCGCCTGGAGGGAACTTCCTATAAGGTGAGGAGAAAATAGCTATTGACAATTGGTTCATAGGCTATTATTTTTGAGTAATGTGGTTACCGTTGATTTTTGACTTCATTTATGTAGAATGCCTCGCTT
>DAOVCL010000154.1 GCA_030670005.1 Candidatus Zixiibacteriota bacterium
GAGATGGCCAAGGGGAATAGCTCCCTTGAAGGTAGGTGAAAGTCCTTCCTTAGATCTGCTATATCCGCAACGCCAAATAGGGAAGCCCCATTGCCTATGGATAGATCCTTAAGTTTCTGGTAGTTCGCCCTCATCTCCCTCGGCGGAGGTGAACCATTAGTACGGAGATGGCCGAGGGGGTGATGCCGGAGATGCGGGAGGCCTGACCCAGGGAGAGGGGACGGAAATGGGAAAGCTTTTCCCTAACTTCGACGGAGAGCCCCTGGAGATGGTTAAAATCCATATCCTGGGGTATTTTTAACTCCTCCATTTTTCTGAAATTCTCCACCTCTTTCACCTGCCTTTGGATGTAGCCTGCATATTTAACCTCCGCCTCTAAGATAGGCAATAGCCTGAGGGGTATTCCCCTCACCTCATCACATAGTTCCTGAAGATGGAAATAGGTCATCTTTGGCTTTCTCAAAAGCTCCTCTAAAGTTGCTGGCTTCTTCAGA
Source organism: Candidatus Zixiibacteriota bacterium (assembly GCA_030670005.1). GTDB lineage: Bacteria > SM23-81 > DAOVCL01 > DAOVCL01 > DAOVCL01 > DAOVCL01. The sequence goes on from DAOVCL010000154.1 coordinate 495, forward strand.
GGGGGAGTCCCCCAAGATTGGAACTTGAGAGTCGTCTCCTCATTGGGGGAAAGTTTGATCGACCTTAGTCTTTTTAATGTCTCTTCATAGGCTCTCTTTAAGACCAGGACCTTTTCATATCTTTCTCTATCCAGCAAACCGATCTTATATCCCAAAGGGGAGAGCCGAAAGCCAGCGTTGTCCTCCCGCAGGATAAGCCTATATTCCACCCTGGAGGTGAACATCCGATATGGCTCATCGGTTCCCTTGGTGACCAGGTCATCTATCAAAACGCCGATGTAAGCCTGGGAGCGGTCCAAAATCAGAGGTGGTTCATCCTTCACCTTTAAAGCGGCATTTATGCCGGCCAGAATCCCCTGTGCCCCTGCCTCCTCATATCCAGTGGTGCCATTTATCTGCCCAGCCATAAAGAGCCCATCTATGTGCCTACATTCCAAGCTGGGCTTAAGCTGCACAGGATCCACATAATCATGCTCTATGCCATATCCAGGACGGACAATTCTTGCCCTCTCCAATCCTGGAACCGTATGCAGAAACCTATATTGGATATCTATGGGAAGGCTGGTAAAGAGCCCATTGGGGTAGATAAGGTTGCTCTTTATGCCCTCAGGTTCCAGAAAGACCTGGTGACTCTCCCTCTGGGGGAACTTCACCACCTTGTCCTCGATGGAAGGGCAGTATCTTACGCCTTTTGATCTTATCTTCCCACTGTAGAGGGGAGAACGATCCAGATTCTCCCTGATGATCTGATGGGTCTCGGGGGTGGTGCGGGTGAGGTAACAGGAAACCTGCTCCCTTTCTATAGTGTCTGTCCAGAAGGAGAAGGGTAGGGGGCTCTGGTCACCCTTCTGTTCGGTGAGCCGGGCGAGGTCAACTGTCCTTCTATCAATTCTGGGAGGGGTGCCGGTCTTAAACCTCCCCAACCTTAGACCAAGCCTCTTGAGGCAACGGGATAGTCCCATGGAAGGAAAATCCCCCATACGACCTGCGGGGCTGCTTTGCAGGCCGATGTGAATTAAGCCATTGAGGAAGGTTCCTGGACAGAGGATAACCGTCTTACCCGAGAACCTCTCCTTAAACCTCGTTCTAACCCCCCGCACTTTACCCTTTTCGGTGAGAACCCAGTCTGCCATCCCTTCTTTCAGGTCCAGGTTGGGTTGATCCTCCAGCACCTGCCGAAAATATTGATTGTATGCCTTTCTGTCTGCCTGGGCACGGGAGGATCTCACTGCCGGCCCCTTACTTGTGTTCAACTGCCTGAACTGAATTCCGGTGGCATCAATTGCCCTGCCCATCTCTCCCCCCAGGGCATCGATCTCTCTGACAAGCTGCCCCTTACCTACTCCGCCAATAGCCGGGTTACAGGACATAAGGGCAATATTGTTTATATTAGAGGTCAAGAGCAGGGTCTGACAGCCCATCCGGGCCGAGGCCAGGGCGGCTTCACATCCAGCATGCCCAGCCCCCACCACAATTACATCATATCTCTTGGGATAAGTGAACATATCAATAGAACTTAGCTCCCTTCGGTCGCTAACTTCTCCATGGGGTCTCTCGACCCTCTGGCGCTCCGCAATCCTGTGCTCGCTCGGATCGCTCCGCTGTCACCCTTGAAGGGGGCCTACCCCCTTCAAACAACCCCGAGCCTCGGATTTTTCATAAAATCCAAGACATAAGTTAATCCCTTTCCCTAATTTGTCAAGGTTAAACCTCTCTTTGTGCAAACAGTTATCATACTGAAATGCCCAAGGAAACATATCCCTCCTGCCTTCAACCTTCCCCCATAATCCTTGATGACCCCCTGAAGGAGCTTTCTGATTATGGTAACCTTGTGGGGTTCTCAGTTAAAAAAAATCTGATTTTTTTCTTGACATCGGGGATTTGGAGATGTATTATTATTCGCAAGAATTGTCTGGAGGATATTATGCTTAAGTTAAGCAAGCCTATCTTCCCGTTAGTAGCAATCTTCTTATTTATCTTTATCTCCCCGGTTAAAGGCGAGCTCTTCTCAGGCACAAGTGTTTTAGATATATCACAAGGGGACGGGTTTGATTTCTCCTCTGGTAGGTTGAATTCAGACGAGGATGCTGATCTCCTTGTAGGTTTGGACGACGATGGTAACCCCACCTTCCTTCCCCCTACGGTGATAAAAGATATGGGGGAAATCTCCATGGAGGAGGTGAGGGAGGCACCGCACAAAGGTGAGTATTCTGATGGGACTTCGGTAAAGAAGGGCCACACCTACTGCATAGTCACCAAAGGGAACCATTATGTCAAGTTCTTTGTGGATGAAAAGCCTGAGGATGCGGTGATGAAGATAACTATTCGCTGGGTATATCAATCCGATGGAAGCAGGGAATTGAACTCAAGGGCTGGTGTCATTACCAGCACCACCTGGGGAAAGATAAAGGCCCTTTTCAGATAGTTAGATTGAAGGGTTAAATGTGGGGTCTTATACTTTACATTTTGGATTTTCTAAGAAATCCCGAAATGTCGGGGGTTGTTTGAAGGGGGTAAGTCCCTTTCATGGGTGACAGCGTAGCAATCCGGGCGAGCGCAGGATTGCGGAGCGCCAGAGGGTCGAGAGACCCTATGGAGAAGTTAGCGACCGAAGGGAGCTAAGTTTAATGGAGGGGGGATAATTCTCCTCTCCATTTTTTTTCAAGCTAAGACCTATGGAAAATATAACCCGATGGGTTTTCTGTCTTCATTATCTATGCTCGCTTAATTCTTTTCTCTCAACATAGTTTGGGATGGTTGACCCCCCTTTGATGACCCGGAAAAGTCGACTGAAATCTTAGGATCTACGCCTGTGAAGAAGGCTAATACAAAATTAGGGGTTGAGCTTAGTTATGGTTATATCCTTCTCTCGGCTGTCATCAATAAGAGGTGGAATGGAAGGTTTCTTCTGGATACAGGCTCAGATGCCACGGTGATAATTCCAAGGTTTGCTGCTGATCTGGGATGTAGGATAATTGGCTCACATCAGGGGGGAGTGGCTGGAGGGAGGAGAGCAAATATTCTCCTCACCAGACTAAATTCGGTGAACATCGGGGGATTGGAGACGCCCCTTTCTGTGGTGGGCATCTATGATTTAAACAAGGTAGAAGAACCCTATGGAGAAGTTGACGGCATTTTGGGCTCAGATTTTTGGCATAAATTTCCTTTTACCATAGACTTTACCGGAAGGTGTTTAATCATAGAAGATGAAATGAGCCTGAAGAAATTAAGGAAAGAGGGTAAAATCGTCTCCATTAAACTGAGTGGCCATACCCCTTTCGTGAACCTGAGGGTAGGGGAGAGACTTAACACTCCCGCCAAGGTAGACACGGGAACCGCCTTGAGCTTCGTCCCCCTGGGAATATTTGAAGAACTTGGTCTGACGGAGGGTTCTCCTCAGGTGGAGAAAACGGAGATGGAAGGTCTGGAAGGTCCTTATAAGGTCCTCAAGGCCAGAGTGGATAGCCTTTCCTTGGGAAAAGGCCTTGAAGTTACGGGGATGAGGATAGGCAGTTATGCTACTGAAATTGGATTTCTGGGCACTGATTATCTCCACCATTTTCGGTTAACCCTTGATCTAAAGGGAGAGGAGATGATCTTACACAGATATTAGCCATCTTCATCTTTTCGGATCAACTTTAAAGTTGAGCGTTAATTCGAATAATATGAATATAAAGTTAACTCTTTCCATAAGAATATTAAGGCAATAATAACGAAAGGGTTTCAAGAGATCGGTGGCCTCTATCACTCATAGTGTGTGAAATTCATTCAGAATCTATGGAAAGTCTGTTGTAAAAGTTCAATGAACCCCGTTCCATGTATGTCATTTCGAGCCCTTCGACTACGCTCAGGACAGGTTCCGCGAGAAATCTTTTTGGCAACAAAACGCAAAATCCTAATGAACATCTCGTTTTTAGGTACCGTGCTCATACAGATTCCTCCCCTTCGGTCGGAATGACAACGTCCTTTACTGAACTTTTACAGTTTGTTAAAGTTGAGAGACAGCTTTATATTCATATCGAATAATTCATATGCC
>DAOVCL010000102.1 GCA_030670005.1 Candidatus Zixiibacteriota bacterium
TCTCCACTATGTCGGCAATGTCAGATAGCTCTATTTTCCCCTTCAGGAAGGCCTCAACGGCAACCTCGTCTGCCCCATTGAGCACAGTGGGCATAGTCCCCCCCCTCTCTAAAGCCCTGTAGGCCAGGTTTAAACAGGGGAAGCCCGCCTTTGGAGGAAGGTCAAAGGTGAGGCCGCCCACTTTAGCCAGGTCAAGATTGGGCCCCTCCCTGGGAAGGCGATAGGGCAGAGTAAGGGCGTATTGGATAGGGACCTCCATATCAGGGGAAGCTAACTGGGCCATAATGGAACCATCAACGAACTCCACCAGAGAGTGAACCACGGATTGGGGGTGGATGAGAACCTGAATCTTAGAGGGGGGAAGGCCAAAAAGCCAGTGGGCCTCGATCACCTCTAAACCCTTATTCATTAAAGTTGCCGAATCAATGGTGACCTTTTCACCCATCTCCCAGGTGGGGTGGGAGAGGGCCTCTTCTCTGGTGATCCCTTCTCGTAGATGACCAGGATTCCCCCAGAATGGCCCCCCCGAGGCGGTGAGAATTATCCTCTTTAACTCCTTTTTTCTCCCCGCCCTCAAGCATTGATGGATAGCGCTGTGTTCGCTGTCCACAGGTATTATCTCTGCCCCCTCTCTTTCGGCCAGAGGCATAATTAACTCCCCAGCCATAACCAGGGATTCCTTGTTCGCCAAGGCAACATCCTTACCCCTTTCCACTGCTCTGATGGTGGGGAGTGCCCCAGCCGAGCCCACCAGGGCGTTTATCACCAGGTCAACCTCTGGCTTGGAGACAAGTTCCAGAATCCCCGCTATTCCGGAGAGAACCTCAATTCCCCGAGGTGGGCATTTAAACTGGGGGAGGAATTGGGGATCGGCTACTACAGCCAGTTTAGGTCTATGTTTTTCCACCTGGAGGGAGAGGAGTTCCACATTGCGGTGGCAGGTGAGGCCATAGACATCAAATAGGTCTGGGAACCTTTCGATAACTTTAAGTGATTGTCGGCCCACCGATCCTGTGGACCCAAGTATGGCTACCCTTCTCTTTTTTTTCTTTACCAAGAGTTTCCTTTTATTTTACTTTGTTGTAACAGTTTACTACGGAATCCCACGGAAAATACATAGCGCAGCAAGCTGCAAACAAATTTCAAAACAATAGAACGCGGATAACACTGATGACACGGATTCTCACGGATTAAATAAAGTAAAAACCTGTGGGAATCCGCGTAATCCGTATCATCTGTGTTCTATTAAAACTTTGTCAAAAAAACAAGATCTTGCAAGATTGTATTACAGATGTCTTATGTTAACGCTCTTTGTGGATGTTATCATCCGCAAATAATAAAGACTTAACTGCCATTAAGCTTTCTCGCGCCTTTCTGAAGAGGCCAACGATTTCCTCCTGTTTAATATACCCCAAAATTCAATGGTGTCAAGGGAATAAAAAAGGCTGAGCCAAGGATATGCTCAGCCTCCCTTTCTCTGACAGATGAGGATTTCAGGCTACCATTTGCCTGTCTTTAGGTATTCGTTGATGGCCTTGGCTGCGATTTTGCCTGCTCCCATAGCCAGAATGACCGTCGCTGCCCCTGTGGCTATGTCCCCTCCGGCAAAGACCGCCTTTTTGGAGGTCCTTCCCGTAGCCACATCAGTGGTGATATTTCCATGCTTTCCTGTCTCCAGGCCAGGAGTGGTGGAAGGGACCAAGGGGTTTGGGCTTTGGCCGATGGCCACTACCACTACATCCACAGGAATTTTAAAGTTTGAACCCTCAATGGGTAGAGGTCGTCTGCGTCCAGAGGAATCCGGCTCTCCCAACCTCATGCGGATGCACTCCATCTCCTTTACCCATCCCCTTTTGTCCGCATGATAGGCTACGGGTAAGGTCAAGAACTCAAACTTCACTCCCTCTTCCTCTGCATGTTCTATCTCCTCAATTCTGGCAGGAAGTTCCCTGCGAGAACGACGGTAGATAATCATCGATTTTTCTGCTCCCAGCCTGAGGGCGGTGCGAGCCGAATCCATGGCCACATTCCCTCCCCCACTGGTGGCTACCCTCTTACCTCTTACGATGGGGGTATCGTATTGGGGGAAGAGATAGGCCTTCATTAAGTTCACCCTGGTGAGGTATTCGTTGGCAGAGTAGATACCATTGAGGTTCTCCCCAGGGATCTGCATAAACCAGGGGAGGCCTGCTCCGGTGCCCAGAAAGAGGGTATCGAACTCTTCCAGTAGCTCATCTACCGTTTGAGTTTTACCTACTACGAAGCTGGCCACAAACTCAACTCCCATCTGCCTAAGGAAATCAACCTCCCTGGCCACGATCGCTTTGGGAAGTCTGAACTCCGGAATGCCATAGACAAGGACCCCCCCCTCCTTGTGTAAGGCTTCGAAGACTGTCACCTGATGGCCCCTCTTGATCAGTTCACCTGCTGCGGTTAAACCAGCAGGCCCAGCTCCTACAACAGCAACCTTTTTCCCAGTCGGGTTTGCCTGCGGGGGAATCTTAACCTTCCCCTTATCTGCCTCCCAGTCAGCGGCAAACCTCTCCAAGCGGCCAATTGCCACCGACTCCGCCTTCTTACCCAAGACACAATACTTCTCGCATTGGTCTTCCTGGGGACAGACCCGCCCACAGATCGCTGGAAGAAAATTGGTTTCCTTCAGCTTATCGATTGCCCCCTGAAAATTTTTTAGGGCTATCTGGTTGATAAATCCAGGGATGTCAATTTCCACCGGGCACCCCGCAATACAGGGAGGGTCCTTGCACTGCAGGCAGCGATTGGCCTCTGCTACTGCCTCCTCTTCGGAGTAGCCGTAGGGGACCTCATTGAAGTTATGGATCCTCTCCTCAGGGGGTTGTTCCCTCATCGGGGTCTTCTTTAAGATCAGTTTAGCCATTAAACCCTTGGATAGTATGGAATGGTAAATGGACTATAGATTACGGCCTTTACCCTGTCCGTATTCCTCAAGGGCAATCTTCTCCTCCCTTTCATAAATCCTCAGTCTATTCATAAGGAGATCAAAGTTCACTAAGTGGCCGTCAAAGTCAGGGCCGTCCACACAGGTAAATTTTGTCTCCCCACCAACTTCTACCCGACAGGCACCACACATACCGGTGCCATCAACCATAATGGGATTGAGACTCACTATGGTCTTTATCCCATAGGGGCGGGTAACCTCAGAGACTACCTTCATCATAATGACCGGACCAATAGCAATAGCCCGATCGATCTTCTTCCCCTGGTCAATAAGCCGCTGCAGCTCATCGGAGACGAACCCCTTTTGGCCATATGACCCATCATCGGTGGTGATGTAGAGCTCATCAGAGATGGCCCTCATCCTCTCCTCCAGCAAAACCAAGTCCTTGCTCCTGGCCCCTATGATGGAGATGACATAGTTTCCCATCTCTTTCAACGCCTTGGTGATGGGATAAACAGGGGCAACTCCCACCCCTCCTCCAATGCAGACCACCCTGCCGAATTTCTCAATCTCCGAGGGAACTCCCAGAGGACCAATTACATCTGCGATAACATCTCCCTCCTTCATAGTCCCCATCTGTTTGGTGCTTTTGCCTACCTCCTGGAAGATGATGAGGATAACCCCTTCCTCAGGCCTTGCCTCCACAATGGTCATAGGGATTCTTTCCCCTTCCTCGTTTAACCTCAGAACCACAAATTGACCCGGAAGTGCCCTTTTGGCAATCAGCGGGGTTTCTACTTCAAAGAGCTTGATTTCAGAGGTAAGCACACGCTTTTTGAGAATACGATTCATTTACCCTCCAGCGAAAACAAAAAGAGAAAGGAGGACCCAAGCCCACCCTCCTCTAAAATATTGGCAGTGAAACCCATCCCTCAATCTTCATCGCCTCTATTACCCAGGAGATTGCTACCAGATAGGCCGCCAGCCCGGTATGGACCTTCTTCTCCAGGTGCATATTGTGGACATCGTGGAATTGTATTGAACACGATACCCAGGAAAAATCTTGGTGGTTCCATCGTCCACTTTTACCGGCAAGGTAACATGGAACTCGTGCTGGGGCCAACTTAGCAATTCGTGTGTAGCCTCATCAAGTCCCAATTTCTCAGCAGCTTCGTCTAATGGCGCTGGCGCCAACTCTCTCTGGGTAAGGCCTCAGGCTTTAAGCGACCCAAAACCTATCAGGCATCGCTTACCCGCCGCCCCGTCAGGCAAAGTTCTGCTTTATTCCTCTTGACCTTCCTTTCTAGTTCTTTTAGATTGTATTCCTTCTCTGCCATTCTAACCCTAATCTCATGAAGTCCAGCCATCATATCATCCACTTCACCTCTTGAATTTGTGAATTCTTTGGCGATGCTTTCCCGAACGTCTACTTGATAGAACTTGCTGAAATAAGACATATAAACCACCTTCTTAAAGCATTGCAGGTTCAACGATCTCAATTGGGTCATACCCAAGTAAAACGTTTACTGCGTTTACCTCTCTTTTAGTCTTCAATTTAACAATATGCTCAAAGTTCCAGCTTACTAAAATATCAACTGAATTAATCGTTGCTACCGCAATATGAACTGCATCTTCAATGTGCTTCACTGGAATAATCCTTCTTGAAACATATTCCTCAGATAAAATCCTAATCTCTTCGCTTTTAGTCAAGAGCGACTCAAAATCTTTTACAAGCTTGATTAGATTTTCTCTTAACTTCTCATCCCCAGTAGCCTCCATCTCTCTGATTACCAGATCGGAAATGAATACCTGATACTCCTTCAGTTTCAACCAAAACTGCCTTGTTATTGCTTGGCGATATGGATTCTTCTCATCAAAGTAAGCGTTGGGCACTGATGTATCCAAGTATAATTTAGGTTTTCTTGACATATTTATACCTTAATTACCTTGCTTAAACTTAAGCAGAATTTCACCTCATGGGCCACGGGTAAGCAAAATTTGCTGGGGGGGAAGCAACTGTAGGAACAGACCTTTAGGTCTGTCCGTTCTCTTTTTCTTTCCATTCCTTAAGTATTGCTCAATTGCCAATGCCGCCTTCTTGCCTACGCCCATAGTTATTACTCAGGTCACGTTATAGTTTGCACATTGGTATTTCAAGTGTCATTGCAAGGTTTGTCCCGAGCCGAAGCCCCGAACGAAGTGAGGGGGCAAGCGAGGGAACTGGCCGAAGCAATCTCATGGTCACAACCCTCCATTCGGTGTTTTGGTTGCTTCGCTGCGCTCGCAATGACATGTAATCTACTTTACACTCCCAGTAGTATTTCTCTGTGGTCTCATTCTTGGGGAGAGAAATCCCTGGGGAAGAGATGACTTTTTTAGAGCCTCGCAATATTCTTCAGGTAGAATGTAAAACTTAAGGAGCTAAATATCAAGGAAAAAATCTCTACCCCCCCATAAAAGGGAATGGCCTGAAGGTTCAGGCCATTCAACGAAATGAAATTGGCATTTTCGGGACGTTTCGGAATTTCTAAGAAATTCTGAGATGTGAGGGTTGTTTGAAGGGGGTAAACCCCCTTCAAGGGTGACAGCGGAGCCCATCCGAGCGAGCGGAGGATTGCGGAGCGCCAGAGGGCCAGTGAGGCCCTATGGAGAACTTAGCGACAGTAGGGAGCTAAGTTCTGTCAGTGGTTAGCCGTTCAGTATCTCCTCTGCTTCCCTCTTGTCCACTTCCATAACATACTGGATTCCACTGATCTCTGCTGCTTCCCTGGTGAGTGCGGCTATGTCCTCCCGGGTGATATACTCCAAGGCAAACTTCCTCTCCCCGGCCATAATCTGCTGCAGCCCCTGGGATAGTCTCTGCATATAAGTATAATGGCCTAAAGCTCCGGTAGGGACATCGTAGAACCTATCCCCCAGTTGCTCCTTCAGCTCTGGAGCGGAAATAAAGATCTCCTCGGCCTTTGTCCCGAACCTTTCGATGTAAATCGGAACCTGACCCTCATCGATCCTCTTGCCGATGGTCTTACCGACCATAGCAGCCGTGAGGGGCGCTCTGGCCATACCAATGAGCTTGAAGTAGGGAGCCCCTAAGGCCAGGCCTTTAAAGATCTGATCTTCAAAGGCAAAGCCACCGGCGATAGCAATGTCCGGAACATACTCACCTTTCTTGGCGAGTTTATCGACATACTGGTAGAGCAATGAATGGAGTTCGATTCCTGGAACCCCCCATTCGTTCATCATCCGCCAGGGGCTCATTCCCGTCCCGCCACCGGCGGCATCAACGGTGAGAAGATCGATCTTTGCCTCAGAGGCAAACTTCACCGCTCTGGCTAAATCCACAGGACGGTAGGCTCCCGTTTTCAGGGAGACATACTTGGCTCCTGCTTTCCTGAGTTCCTGAGCCCTCTTCAGGAAGCTCTCCTTCTCCACCATTCCCACCCGGGAATGTCTCTCAAACTCCTTGAAGCTTCCGCTTTCAAAAGCCTTAATCACATTGGGATCCTCTGGATCGGGGAGAACGACATAGCCTCTTTTCTTAAGCAACTGTGCCTTCTTGAGGTCCTTTATCTTGACCTCACCGCCGATGTCCTTGGCACCCTGACCCCATTTGAGCTCCACAGCTTCCACGCCGAGCTTTGAGATGGCATACTCTTGAACGCCGAGTTTGGTGTCTTCGATATTGGCCTGGACGATGATGGCCCCGTATCCGTCCTGCTGCCATTGCCTGTAGAGGTTGACCCGCCACTCCAGATCGGGAGAGTGGACGACCTTGCCGTTCTTTATTTTACTATCCACATCCATCCCGCAGACATTTTCACCGATGGTTAGGGGAATCCCAGCAAGGGCCGCGCCAATGGCCAGCCCTTCCCAGTTGATTTTGGCGATGTTGGTAGAGCCCAATCCGGGGATAATTAAGGGAAGTTTTAATTTGATTCCCTTATCATGGCCAATGGCTGTTTCAGTTTTGACATTTCGGAAAAGAGCCTTGTTGCTATCAGCTTCGATACCATAAGCACCAGCAGCAGTTCCCAGGATAGTAAAATGGGAGAGGTCAACGGGGTAATCCTTTTCGCTACCTGTGGTGATGATGCCAAAAGGTTGGGGATAGATGACCTCTGTGCCCCGATAGGCAGACTTCCCCACCTCACACATCCCGATGCACCCGTCGACACAGGTCGTACAGAGACCGCTGAGCTTATTGATTGACTCATCCGTTCGATTTTTGGTCAGGGTAGCGGCGCTGGTGTTGATTCTTGAGTATGACATCTCTCCTCCTTTTTCAAAGTATCGAGAATTGAGGGAAAATTAGGAGATTTCTGAATTCTTACAACTCACTTCTGCTTCTTATTTTTCCCATATATGCTGTAAGCATATGTGT
>DAOVCL010000190.1 GCA_030670005.1 Candidatus Zixiibacteriota bacterium
TTATTCAAATTCTGCGGTTGAGGATATTTTAGGATATAAAGTGAAGGAGGTGGTTGGACATCATATCACGGAACTATGGGTGGATGACGCTAAAACATCGGAAACACTAAAGTGGTTACAAAAGACTTTGGTTGCAGGCAAAGGCTGGAAAAACTTTCACGGAAAATTTAAACATAAAAACGGTACAATAATAATCACGGAAAGCACAGCAATTCCAATCTTCGATTCGGAAAATAAATTGACAGGATATCGTGGGATAGACCGCGACATCACCCAGCGCAAGCAGGCGGCGGAGGCGCTGCAGGTAGAGAAGGCTTATCTTGAGCAGCTATTCGAGAACTCCCCGGAAGCGATTGTTGTGGTTGATAACGACAGCCGGGTGTTACGGGCAAACAGTGAATTCACCAGGATGTTTGGGTATACGCTTGATGAAGCACTTGCTCGGTCAATTGACGAATTGCTTGCCCCAGAAGACCTGCGCGAGGAAACCTTTTCACTCACGAAACGAGTGATGGGAGGTGAGGGGGTTTCCCTGGACAGTGTGCGTCGACGCAAGGACGGATCACTGGTCGATGTGTCAATTCTGGGGACGCCAATCAAAGTCAGCGGCGGGCAGGTAGCTGTCTATGCCATCTATAGAGACATCACCGAACGGAAGCGAGCAGAGGAGGAGCTGCGGAAATCAGAGGAGAAATATCGCACCCTGGTAGAAAGCATCGAAGAAGGATTAGGAAATGTAGATAAGAAGGAGAATTTTATTTTAGCCAATAGAGCGGCGGCTAAGATATTCGGATATTCTAAAAAAGAAGAATTGATTGGAAAGAACTTGAAGGAATTCACAACCCCAGAAGAATTCAAACGGGTTCTTGAAGAAACCTCACTTAGGAAGGCTGGAAAGTCGAGTCAATATGAATTGGATATTATTAGAAAAAATGGAGAGTCCAGGATTATTACGGTAACCGCCAGCCCTGTCATTGGGGATGATGGAAAGTTTCGGGGGACTTATGCTATATTCCACGACATTACCGAGCGCAAGCGGGCGGAGGAAGAGAGGGCGAAGCTGGAGCACCAGCTCCGCCAGTCTCAGAAGATGGAGGCTATAGGCACCTTAGCCAGCGGAATTGCCCATGATTTCAATAATCTCCTTGGCGGTATTCTCGGCTACTCCTCTCTGCTTCTGAGCAAGTTGCCCACCGAGGATGCCAATCGCAAATATGTGGAGCTCATTGAGCAGGCCAGCAACAGGGCAGCGGAGTTGACCAACAGGCTGCTTGGCTTTGCCCGCCAGGGCAAGTATGAGGTAAGGCCTGTTGATGTCAACCAGCTAATCGGTGGAGTGGTGGAATTGCTCTCTGCCTCTATAAATAAGAAGATCAAGATCAGGACTAATCTGTGTGGGGAGAATCCCTTCACCAAGGGAGATCCCAATCAACTGGAGCAGATTCTGATGAATCTGTGTGTAAATGCCCAGGATGCTATGGCTGGAGGTGGGGAGCTATCTATCTATTCTCAGGTAGTGCATTTGGACAAAGCATTTGTCTCCCAGCATCTGGGGGCCACCCAAGGGGACTATGTGAGGTTGAGTATCTCAGACACCGGTATGGGGATGGATGAGGAGACTAAAGCCAAGATCTTTGATCCCTTCTTCACCACTAAGGAGCAGGGTCAGGGCACAGGGCTTGGCCTGTCAATGGTCTATGGCATTGTGAAGAATCATGGTGGCTACATCTCTTGCCATAGCAGGTTGGGGAAGGGGACAACCTTTGAGGTTTATCTGCCCTTATCTAAGGGGGCTTTGTCCCAGCCCAGGAAGGGGAGGGTAGAGCCAACCTCTGGTTCGGAGTCTATTCTGGTGGTAGATGATGAGGAGATTCTGCGCAATTTGACGAAGGACATATTGGAGGGTTTGGGATATGGGGTGATGTTGGCCTCAGATGGGCGGGAGGCAGTGGATGTATATCGGGAGCACAAGGGTGGGATAGATCTGGTGAGTGTTGATATGATGATGCCCAAGATGGGGGGCAGGGAGACCTATCAGGAGCTAAGGAGGATCAATTCTGGGGTAAAGGCGTTGCTGGCCAGTGGCTATTCCCAGGACACTGCGGTCCAGCAGATATTGGATCTTGGGGTAAAGGATTTCCTCCACAAGCCATTCTCACTGGAGGAGATATCCCACAAGGTGAGGAAGGTCTTGGATGCCCAGTAGCCACCAGCCTGAAGGCTGGATTCTATTTCGTGGGATGAGCATAAACCTTCCCCTGGGTTCTGACCCTGTGGGAGGCATCTCCTGATGCCGATATTCGAGGTTAGGAGACCTCTTCCACAATAGGGGGAGGCGATAATTAGCAGGGATTCCGTTACAGTGCCGTTAAGGCTTCTGCCCTGGAGTTATAAACCTTCCGCAGGTTCCGAACCTGCGAACTATTCAGCCCAAAGGCGAGGTGGCAGAACCCCGATTCTGCCACCGTCCCCTGTGCCGTCAGGTAAAGACACTTGATGGCTGGCCGAGGGCGGTCAATGCGACCCGAATTTGCTCTGTCGCCTTTCATTCTTAATTCTACATTCTTCACCCCGTTAAATGGTAAGTCCAACCGAGAATCAGAGACGAGGAAACAAAACTATTAGAAAAAGGGTTCAACCTTTTAAAACAAGCAAATATTTAACGGGGTGAATTTTACATTTGAAGCTCCGCTGAAATACCTGACTGCTCCCGAAGGGATCCCGATCCCATCGGGACAGGGTGATCCCCGCCCCCTGTGAACTGTTACGGGAAATATGAGAAACAATTAAAGTTTTTTGGAAATTTACCGATATAATCATAGACAGGAAGGAATCAAGCCCCCCAATGCTCAGGTAAAAAACCTCGGAGTAGTTAATGATGGGAGATCTAAGGGAGAAATTTCACCTAAAAAATTTCCCATAAATCGGGATTATAACTTTTCGGTAGTTTCGGTGTTTTCACGCGTTATTTGAGATAATAGTTTTGAGGGAGCAATAGAGGGGAAGATATTTGATCCATTTTTCACCACCAAGGAAGTAGGCACAGGATTAGGGTTGAGTATGGCTTATGGGATAGTGAAGAAGCACAAGGGTAGAAGGCCAGGAAGGTAAGGGACCACCTTTAGAGTGAAGCTCCCCTTAGAAGGAATTGAAGAGGGATAGAGCGTGGAGGAGATGCTACTTTAGGCTAATTTTCCTCGCTCCCCATTTTTTCTGTTCTCAAAACATCCCCCGACACTTGAGGAGGTGATGAAATTAAGTGTCGGTGGCCTGAGTGTGCTTTAAG
>DAOVCL010000033.1 GCA_030670005.1 Candidatus Zixiibacteriota bacterium
ACTTCAATATGACAGAGAGAACTTTTGGGGACCTGACCTATAACTGATGGGCCAGTAACTACAATAAAAATGAAGAATACAATTGAAACTACTCCGCACCAACCACACCTATGAGAACCCATCTCTCCCTCCTATGGTAAAGAAGCGCCCATCTCTTTGCAGACACTTTCGTCTGCCGTTGACATCATCTTTCTTACTCATCATTTCAAAACAATCCATTATATTATTTGACGTCCTGAAGGAGCTTTTGGGTCATCTGATGTAATAACGCTGGTGAGGGGTCTTCTGCTTAGGATGCTCAATAGGGAAACCTATCAACTGGCCAGATAGTTGCATGGTGGGAATGTAGCCATTCAGGTAAATTCTATCCAAGTACTCTACCTCAAGGCTCACATGGTCACGAAGGAGATCATTGGTTTTTGACATAAGCCAACCTTGTTTTGGAAAGAGTATACCAAACTCTAAAGAAAAAAGCAAATATTTTTTAACCCCTCAAAACAAAACTTGTCGGCTTGCCCGTTCCGTGCCAGGAAGGTCGAAGACTTTCCTATATTACAATCTTACAAGATCTTGTTTTTTTGGCAAAGTTTTTTGAAATGCCGTCTAGGGCTCCTGCCCTGAAATTATTCTACCGCACTTCAGTGCGGGTTGGGCCCCTTCAGGTCTAAAGCCCAAAAAAGGTTACCCCAGCTAAAGCTGGGTAGAAGTGTAGGGGTCGCATTTATGCAACCCAAACGGGCTTGATAAATCAAGCCCCTACCCGCGGTGGATGACCAGCGACGATCTACGATAGTAGTTTTTTCTATCAGTAAAATCCGCGTAATCTGTGGCTGTTATTTGGTTGCGGCTTTGCCGCTCTGGGGTTTCTCAATCCATTTCATCAAAGGTTATCCTTGAAATCCGTGTTTGTATTCATTCCGAAACCACCTAATCTACAGATCTCACTGTAATATACTTGGTCTGCTTCCTGAAGGGGTTAAAGGCCTTTCCCCCTCCCTGGAAGAACTTCTGAAAGAACTCCACATACTGCAGCCTTAAGGTATGCACAAACCCCCCTAAGACATTTATGCCGATATTAAACAGGTGCCCAAAGACCAGGATAATCACCATAACTATAATACCCACATAGGGAATACCGGAGAACATAAAGGCTATGTTGTTCACGGCAATGGCAATTCCCGCAGTGACCAGTCCCAGGGCCATCAGCCTGATGTAGGAGAGGACATCACCCAGATAGGAAAAGATCCCCCCTAAGATAAAGAGATGTAAAAAACCTAAGAAAAGGCGGAATATGGGGTTCTTCTCTCCCCTTTCCGAAAAGATCACAATCAGACCAGCAACCAGCAGGATGGAGGCCTTCATCGGGAGTCCCATAATCCGGGGCGAGACCAAGACCCGGGGGGCGAGGGCCAGCTTCACCACCAATTGAGAGGAGAAGAGCGCCAAAAGGAGCTGGCTCAAAAAGACTATCCAGAGAAGCTGATCGCAGATGGCATCAGCAATTCTCTTCTCCCTCAGGTTCTCATAGAGCTTGATGAAGAGGCCAAAGTAAACCTGCACTACTCCCAGGAGAAGTGCTAAGCGGAAGAAAATCATCGGTTTAGCCATAGGGTCAAAGAGCATAAGTGAGGTCCTAAAATCCTGCAAGAAGGGCAGGGAGAGCTTCTGGAAGAGGTCACCAAACCATCCACCCATCAGGGCACCCTCTACAATAGTAAAGATACCCCCGGCGAACATCAGCCAGAGAAACTTCCTCCCTCCCTGCATAAATCTCATCATCACCAGAGCTAAGCCAGAGAGGACCAGCCCATAGCCGGCATCGGTGAGGCAGAGGCCGAAGAAGACGACAAAGAATATGGCCAGAAGCGGACTGGGATCAAGCTCAAAATATGCCGGACGGCCATAGAGCTCTGTCACCACCTCAAATGGCTTAAAAATACGTCGGTTCCTCAGCTCCACCGGAGGGGCCTCGCCAGGGAGAGGATCGATAAGGGCAAAGGAAGAGGCAGCGAACTTGGCCTCAAGCTCCCTCTTCAGCCTCTTGAAATCCTCCCTCTTTACCCAACCCTCCAGCATATATGCCTGGGAGGTCTGGGCCAAAGCCCCCTCGACCTGTCTCTT
Organism: Candidatus Zixiibacteriota bacterium; assembly: GCA_030670005.1. Taxonomy (GTDB): domain Bacteria; phylum SM23-81; class DAOVCL01; order DAOVCL01; family DAOVCL01; genus DAOVCL01. The sequence goes on from DAOVCL010000033.1 coordinate 2,122, forward strand.
GGCCAGGAGGTTAGACCTCTCATCCAGAAGGGCCAAGAGTTTAGGCCTAAATCCGGCCAGCTTCTCAGCCTTCTCACCTATCTCCTCTAAGCTCTTAGAGATATCGGCCATCTGTGTATGCAAATTGACTGAGATATCTTGAGGACTGCCCTTGAGGTCTGGGAAGGAGACCTGACTCCATTCACTCCCCTTCAGCGCCTCCCCCACCTCCGTTTCCTCCTCCTTAAGATAAACCAGAAGGGAGTAATCCAGGTTGCCATCCCTGTCCACAAGCTCCAAATGAAATCTATCCGTCTTCTCCTCGAGGGATCTCTCCAGTTTTGGCAGACCATCTCGGGGGATGGTTCCCAACGAGATTACCGATTGAGAGGTGGGACCAACATCCTCCAGGGGGATGTCCAAACCCGCCCAGGGCAGAAGTTGCTCCCTCAGCCCTCTGGCCTTGGCAAGCTGGGAGCCCAACTGTGACCTCTCCCTCTCCAGTTGCCGACACCTCTTTACTACCCCCTTCCAGTCAAATTCCTTCACCGTCTCGGCGAACTCCTGGGGGGTAAAGGAGAATTTACCCCCCAGGCCAGAGAGAAGACCCTCCTTCCTCTCAAACCCCTTGAGAAAATCCACGGCAAATCTCAGATCGGAGAGCTCGGACTCCACCTCCTGAGAGGTCATCTCCTGGGGGAAGAACTGGGCATATTCGGGCCCCTCATAGCTTTCTCTAAAGGATACCACCTCAAGTAGCCCTAAATCCTGGAGGTTCTCCAAGAGATCTTCCTTTAAGGAGCTGTGAAAGAGAACCCTCACCTTCTGCATCCTGGCTATGCCCATCAGCCAAATACCCTTTCTATCACCAACTTCACCGCTTCATCCAATCTTTTATCAGCACGCAACCTCAGTTCCTCCCTCTCCTGGGCACCCTTCTCCCTCAACCCTTTGGCCTCTCTCCCCCCATCCTCTCCTCCCTTCTGGGCACCCCTCTCTTTCACCTCCTCTGCCCCCTTCTTAGCCTCTTCGACCAGGGCAATGGCCTTCCCCTCTGCCTCCTCACCCATCTTCAGGCCTTCCGCCTTAGCCCTCTCTATCTCCTCCTCTGCCTTCTTTTCTGCCTTCCTTATTCTCTGTAATACCTCCTGGGCCAACTCTCTCCTCCTTGGGGCGAAGGGAAACCCTTCCCCCTTTCATCAGGGACTGGCCATCAAAGATGGCCCCTTCCTCTATTATCAGACTCTTGGTGATAATATCCCCTTCCACAACGGCCTTGGCCCCCAACTCCACCTTCTCAGAGGCCTTGAGATTTCCCTTTACCTTCCCCCCAATGAGGGCCCTCTTCACCTCCACATCGGCCTCCACCACCCCATGGGGCCCCAGGGTGAGGTATTCGGTCACAAAGAGCTTTCCCTTCACCCTTCCATCGATCCTGGCGCTGCTCTCTACCCTCAGGGTGCCCTCCACCACTGAACCTTTCCCAATTAATGTATTGATCTTCCCCTCTGCCGAATCTGGTTTGTGATTAAACATCCTCCCTCCTCAAAACTTAGCTCCCTTCGGTCGCAAAGTTCTCCATAGGGTCTCTCGACCCTCTGGCGCTCCGCAATCCTCCGTTCGCTCGGATTGCTCCGCTGTCACCCTTGAAGGGGGCTTACCCCCTTCAATCATCCCCTACATTTCGGAATTTCTTAGAAATTCCGAAATGTTCTGATAATAGTTCACCACAGACTGACACAGAAAAACAGGGGTCAGTTTTCAGGGATAACTTCATTCTTAATTCACAATTCATAATTGCTGTTTTGTAATTCCGTGAGGCTCCGTGGTGAGCTTTTATCTCATCTGATCAGGAACTCCCGCGGATCAACCTCCACCCCATTCCTCCTCACCCCATAATAGAGATGAGGAGAAAAACCTCCGCCGCAGAGGGCAATAACGGTTCCCCTCTTTACCCTCTTACCCTCAGGGACAAGAAGGGCAGAGTTGTGACCATAAACTGTTGTCCAACCATTCTGGTGGTCGATGATGATGGCCTTCCCCAGATCCTCCCTCCAACCAGCAAAGGTTACCACCCCATCCCCTGTGGACCTTACCGGGCTCCCTTTCTGAGCAACTATCTGCAACCCAACCCGGCTGGACTCAGCGGTGACCCATCCCTCCATAGGCCAGATGAGCGGAAGATTGGCTAAAGGGCGATCATTCCCCAGAGGGAGAGGATCAGCTTTGGGCACGGAAGGGTAGCCCAAGAGAAGAGAGAGCCTGTTGCGGAAGAGGGAGATATCCCTCAGGTCCCTCTCTATCAGGCTAAGCCTCTCTAAGGTGGCTCTTAACCGCCCGTTCTCTGCCATCACCTCTTTTAACCTCTCCGACCTGGCCCAAAGGTGGTTATAGCTGAGACCAACCCCCACAAGAAGAACCAGAAGGATCCCCCCCAAGATCAACAGGGTCCAGACTAACCACCTCCCTATCTTAAACACAATGACCCTGGAGCCATCAGAGGGCAGGATCATAATGGAGTAGTTTCCTCTCATAGCTCCCAGAAGCTAAGCCCCAAAACCTCCAATATCCTCTCCAAATCCTCCTTGGAATAGAACTCGATCTCGATTCTCCCCTTGCCCTGGCCCTGGATGACTCTCACCCCTGTGCCAAACAGCTCCCTCAGTCTACCCTCTAAGGCGCGGATCTCCTCCGATCCCTTTCTGATCCTCGCTCTCCTCTTAGGCTTGACCATCCCCTCCACCCTGCGGACAGAGACCCTTTCCTCCACGATCTTTCTGGCCAATTCTACTTGTTTCTCCTCATCATCCAACCCTAAGAGAGGGCGGGCTTGACCAGAGGTTAGCTTCCCCTGAACAAGGTAGTCACGCACCGCAGGTGGAAGCTTCAGCAGCCTAATTGAGTTGGCCACAGAGGAACGTTCCTTGCCTACCCTCTCCGATATCTGAGCCTGGGTAAGGCCCCTCTCCTCCATAAGCCTCTGGTAAGCTTGGGCCTCCTCAATCGGGTTTAGGTCCTTCCTCTGCAGATTCTCCACCAGGGCAAGCTCTAACATCTCCCCCGGTGAATCCAGCTCCATCAGAAGGGCAGGGATGTGACCCAGACCGGCTAACTTGGCCGCCCTCAACCTCCTTTCCCCTATCACCAACTGATAGCCATCGCTCTCCCTGCGCACCACTATGGGCTGTAAAATGCCCTTCTCCCGAATAGAGGCCACCAGCTCATCCATATCATCGCCAAAGTCAACCCTGGGCTGATAGGGATTGGGGGTGACCTGGGAGATCTCCACCTCTATCAGTTCAGTCTCACCCTCCTTGAGCGGTGGATAACTCGAGATTAAGGCCTCCAACCCCTTTCCCAAAGCCTTTCTTGCCACCGTCGATTACCTCCTTGGCCAAAAGCATATAGTTCCTTGCCCCTGATGAGGATATATCGTAAAGGATAATGGGCTTGCCAAAACTAGGGGCCTCGCTCAGCCTCACATTTCGGCTAATTACCGCTTGATAGACCTTAGAGCCGAAGTAGCTCTTTGCCTCTTGGGCTACCTGTTTGGAGAGGTTGAGCCTGATATCGAACATAGTCAAAAGCACCCCCTCCAACCTCAGCTCAGGATTGAGGTATCTCTGTACCAACCTGATGGTATTGAGCAGTTGCCCCAGTCCCTCTAAGGCATAATACTCACACTGAATGGGGATAAGGAGTGAATCGGCTGCGGTGAGGGCGTTCAGGGTGAGCAGACCCAGGGAGGGAGGAGAATCGATAATGATGAAGTCATAATCCCCCCTGATTCCCTTGATCGCCCCGGCCAGCTTCTTCTCCCTGGCTATGGCGTTCACCAGCTCCACCTCCGTCCCCACCAGCCTTATATGAGAGGGGAGCAGATACAAGAACTCCAGATCTGTCCCCCGCACCGTCTCATCCACAGATCTGGACTCCGTGAGCACCTCATAAATAGAGGCGTCGTCCTTGCCTACCCTCAGGCCCAGACCACTGGTGGCATTGGACTGGGGGTCCATATCAATCAGAAGGGTCTTCCTTTCGGCAGCAGCCAAACAGGCGGCAAGATTAACCGCCGTGGTGGTCTTTCCCACCCCCCCCTTCTGGTTGGCTATGGCTATAACCCTTCCCACTTGGTCCCCCAATGTTACTCCCCTTCCTGAGAGCTGTCAACAAATTTTTCAGTTTGCGGGATCAGGGATCACCCCGTCCCGATGGGATGGGGATCCCTTCGGGAGCAGTCAGGTAAGCTTGAAATGTAAAATGAAGAATGAAAAATAAAGAATGAAAGAAACCATTGACCTCGACAATAATCGGCATCAGGAGATGCCTTACACATATTTTTGCCCAATCTCCGCTGTTTTGTTCAATACCTGCTTTGATGATTCACAACTTCCTAATCTCGATAATTCTGGAGGTTGTTCTGTTTCTCCTGAATCCTGAATCCTGCATCCTGCTCCTTTGTCTCTGATCCCCGTAAACTGTCACCTAATCCTTAACGAATAGGGTAAGCTTCAACCTCCTCCGGAAAACCACGATCTCCAACTCCTTCCCTCCCCACTTCCTGCCCCCCTTCCCGAAGGCAAGAAGCCTCCCCCCCCTGCGGAGAAGGGAAAGGGAAAGGGGAAGAAGGTCATCGATCCGTAAGGCTGCCCTAGAAAGGATAAGGTCCCACCGCCTTCCTATAAGCTCCTCCCCCCTTTTCCACAACACCTCGGTCTGGGATAAGCGGAGAAGATCAACCATCTTCTGGAGAAAGAGGGCTTTCTTCCTGGTAGATTCGGTCAAGGAGAGTAAGAGGTCAGGTCTGGCGATCTTCAGGGGAAGGCCGGGAAAACCCGCTCCAGAGCCCAGATCAAGCACCTCCTCGCCCTCCTTTATGGGAATCAATTTCAGAGGGGCTAAGGACTCCAAGAGGTGCCTTTGAGCCAGCCTCCCTATATCCTTAGAGGAGACAAGGTTTATCCTCTGGTTCCAGAGGAGGAGATTCTCTATATAGAGGGAGAACTTCTCTCTCTGGGTAGGGGAGAGGTCTATCCCCCATTTCCGACAACCATTTTGGAGGATCTCAAGCTGATCTCTAAGGAATGTTTCACGTGAAACATCCACCTATTTCCCTACGCAGAAACGGGAAAATATCCCCTCCAAAATGTCCGGGGAGACCTTCTCGCCGGTCAACTCCCCCAACCCTCTCAGGGCACCTCTCAGGCTCACCGCAGCCGCCTCCCCCAACCCGCAAGCAAGGGCATCCTGGGCCCTGATCAGATCCTCCCTTATAGCCTGCAGAGACCTCCAGCACCTGAGATCGGAGAGGAGGTAGTGAGAGCCATCAAGAGGCTTTGAATCAAATAGTCTCTCCCTGATCTCCCGCCAGAGCTCATCTATGCCACTCCCCTTTTGGGCTGATACCTCCACTGCCTCTCCAGTCCAGCCCCTTAAATCAATCCTCGCCGGCAGATCGATCTTGTTCTTCACCAGGATCCTCTCCCTACCCTGGGTAAGTTCCCAGATGCGGCAATCATCCTCGGAGAGGACCTGGGATGAGTCCACCAAGAAGAGGAGAAGATCGGCCTCCTTTAACTCGGCCAGGCTCCTTTGGGCGGCTTCCCTCTCCACTGGGTCCGCTGCCTTTCCCAGCCCTGCGGTATCCACCAGGCAAAACGGTATACCCTCCCTCTCCAGATTAGCCTCCAGGCTGTCCCTGGTGGTCCCGGCATAGGGCGTAACTATGGCCCTTTCCTGGCCCAAGAAACGGTTAAAAAGCGTTGATTTACCCACATTCCTCTTTCCCACAAACACCACCCTTATCCCCCTGCGCAGGGCCCTTCCCTTTTGATAGGAGGAGATGAGGGAATCCACCTTGGCCAACAGCCGGGAGAGGACACGGGTAAGATCGGAATCCCCCATCTCCTCTTCAGGGAAATCCAAGCCGGCCTCAACCTCCACCAGGAGGGAGAACAACCCTTCCCTGAGCTCCCTCAGGGAAGAGGAGAGCGCCCCCTTAAGCTGTTGAGCAGCTATCCTCTGTCCCCCCAGGGTCTGCGCCTCAACCAGGTCCAGGATGGCCTCAGCCTGACTGAGGTCGATCCTGCCCCGCATAAATGCCCGATAGGTAAACTCCCCCCTCTCTGCCGGCCTGGCCCCCAACTCCGTTACCAGACCTAATATCCTCTTGATGAGAAATAGCCCTCCATGTGCCGATACCTCCACCACATCCTCTGTAGTGTAGGTGGAGGGGCCCCTCATCAAAAGGAGAAGGACCTCATCGATCTCCTCTCCGGTTCTGGGATCAAATATCCAGCCATAATGAATGGTGTGGCTCTGGGCCTTAGAGGGATGGGTTTTCCCCCGAAAGATCCTGTCGGCAATGGGAAAGGAAAGCTCCCCGCTGAGCCTAATTATGCCAACACCTCCCACCCCCCAGGGAGTGGCAACTGCGGCAATTGTATCCTCCAAGGGTCCCATTTAAGATTGAGGAGAGATAACCACCCTCTTAGAGTCCTCCTTGCCTATGGTGAATGTCCTCACCTCCTGGTCTTTTTCTAATGTCTTATGGATTATCCTCCGCTCGGCCGGGGGAAGGGGTTCAGTAATCACCTCCGAGAAGGTGAGCTTGGCCTGGCGCGCCAACGAGACCGCTTTTTGAGATAGGGCCCGCTCCTTCCTCCTCTGATAGCCGTCGATATCCAAAAAGGACTTTTTCTCTCGGCCTACACGGCGCTCATAGATCCTGTTTATCAGATATTGTAGGGCCTTAATGGTTCTCCCCCCTTTTCCGATAAGAAGCCCATCCTTCCCAGCACTCTCCACATCTATGTAATACCCTTCCCTGTCCTCAGATATCTCGATCTGTACGGAGAACCCCATAAGTTTAAATATCTGATGTGCGATAGCTGAAAGGCCCTCTATCCCATTGGGAAAGGAGACCTTAACCTCTGCCCTCTTAAACCCCAGTTGTCCCCAAAATCCTCCTCCTCCCTCTATCACATCAATTCTCACCTCATCCTTCATAGCCCCCAACTCCTCAAGGGCCATATTCGTGGCCTCCTCCAGGGTCTTTGCCTTCTTTACTACAAACATAAACCTCCTTTTCTCCTTAGCTCTCCATCCTCTCCAGTATGTACTGTTGCCCGATGGTCAGTAGGTTGAATACAGTCCAATATAGAACCAGCCCAGCAGGGAAGGATCTAAAGAGGAAGACGAAGAGGACGGGCATCAGGTAGACCATCGCCTTCTGCTTGGGATCTTTAATCGATTGCTTCTGCTGGATGAACATAGTTATGCCCATAATTATGGCCAGCACAGGGATCCCCTGCACCAGGTCAGGGCGGGAGAGGTCCTTTACCCAGAGGAACCTCTCCCCTCTCAACTCTATCGTAGATCTAAAGACCTGAAAGAGGGCCCAAAAGACCGGCATCTGCAACAAGAGGGGGAGACATCCACCCAATGGGTTCACCCCCTGTTCCTTATAGAGCTTCATTAGCTCCTGGTTTAACTTCTGGGGATTCTTCTTATACTTCTCCTTCAGGGCCGCCAGCTTGGGCTGAATTTTCTGCATACTTCTCATTGAGGAAAGGCTCTTGTGGGTCAGGGGATAGAAGAGTAGCTTGATTAGAAGGGAGAATACAATGACAACCAGTCCATACTGGTGAATGACCCCGTGCAGCTTAACGAAAAACCAGAGGGCTACAACGCTGATCGGGCCAATCACCCGTCCCAAAAAACCCTCACCCATACCCACTACCCTTTCCAACCCCACCCCATAACCCTTCAGGGCAAAGTAGTTTAAGGGACCCAGGTAGATGCGGAAGGAATGGTCAAAACTCCTCCCCTCAAATCCCCTCTGGAGGGCAACGCCTATCCTCCTCTTTCCCAAAAGGGCATAGCCTGAACCATTCCCCCTTAAGGGAACGCCCGCAAAGAGGAAATACTTACTCTTTGTGGCTACCCATCGGGTCTCCCCCTCCCTAAATGATGGCTGACTCCCTCTCTTCATCTTCTCCTTAATAAGCTCCCCCCCCCAGAGTGCATAGGAGGCAAAATACCTCAGATCGTCGGAGCTATCCCTCTCCGTGATATTCATCCCACTGGGCCATTCCAAGAGATAATGGCCCACTGAGGAATTAAGCCCAGCCCCGGAGATATCCAGATCAAACGAATAGCGGTCATTGAAAAATTTAAAGGTCTTGATTAGACTTAGCCCCTGAGAAACAAATGAGAATTTGACCTCGCCTGTGGTATCTTTCTCGCCAAGCACCAAGGAGTCTTGGGGAGAGGAGAATATCCAAGAGTAGGTGGGCAATTCCCCCCCTAAGGTGGAAAATTTGACCCCCAATCCTCCCTCACTTTGGGGAGGGAGAAGCTCAACAGGCTGACCTTGGCTATCCGTATAGTTCATAAGCCGCCAACTTTTCACCACCCCACCCTTGGTGGAGAGGATAGCCCTATAGAGGGGGGTAATAACCTTTATCTCCCTCTCTTCCTCGGCCTTCACCGGGGGGATCAACACCTCGGCAGGGGGGATATGGGGTATTTCTGCTGGAAAGGCAGTCCCCTGAGAGATCTCCCTCTGGGGAGGAGGGGGGGGCTCTCTATGGGGCAAGTGACGGATATAATAAGGATATAGGGCTAATATGATAGCTATGATAATGAAACCGATAATGCTTTTTTTATCCATCACTTAGGGAGGAGGGGGTCATATCCACCCGGGTTAAAGGGGCTACACCTGAGCACCCTGTGCAGGCTCAATAGCCCCCCTCTCCAGAGACCATAGCTCCCTATTGCCTCAATAGAATACTGGGAGCAGGTGGGGTAGAAACGGCAGGAGGGGGGAAAGAGAGGGGAGATAAACCTCTGGTAGATGGTTAGAACGGCTATAACAGTTTTAACTACGATTCTCCTCATATTCCCTCAACTTTTCAAAAATTTCAACAATTTCTTTCTCTAACTCCTGGAAACTGCCAGCGCCCGCTGATTGAGCTGCCATTATACATAGGTCAACCCCAGAGGGGAGGATATAACTTCTCTTTCGAGCGATCTCGCGCAGTCTTCTCTTTACTCTGTTTCTGACGACTGCCTTACCAACCCTCTTGCCTACCAGAAAGGCAAACCCCACACCTTCCCTACCTCCCCTTAGATAGCTTATGGTAATAGGGCCTCGGCTGATCCTCTTCCCCGTTCTCAGGATGGAACGGATCTCCCTTTCTCGCTTTATCCTCCTTGTCCTGTTTAAGCTGCCAATCTCTTCCGCCCCTTTACCCTTCTCCTCTTCAGGATTAACCTCCCCGATCTGGTGCTCATTCTTTTACGGAAGCCGTGTTTCCTGGCCCTCTTTCGTCTGCTTGGTTGATAAGTTCTCTTCATATTTCCTCAACTTTCAATTTCCTTTAAGATAAAGTTCCCCCCTTGGTTGTCAAGCCCTTTTTGATAAGGGTTACCCAAATTTTTTTTCTGTGGATAAGTTGTGAATAAAATTTAAGGCAATGGAAACCCCAAATTAAAGGCCATTTTACCTTCTACTTCATAACCACACTTCTTGTGGATAAATTAAAATTATCTGCTATTTAGTTTTGTTCTGCAACAATTTATAGTTATCCACATCTGTGAATAACAACCAAATGGTTTTTCCCCTTGACTTCTCAGTTAGCCATTGATATTATGGAAAGGTCAAATTGGATTGTGGATAACTATCCAGAGGGGAGATTATGGAAAGTTCTCAGATCTGGCCTCAATGCCTCGGATTTATCAGTCAGAGAATTACAGAGAGGAGCTTTCAGACCTGGTTTAAGCCCACACGGTGCTTGACCTTTGAAGATGAGGGTATAACCATTGAAGTTCCTAGTCACTTCTTCGCAGAGTGGTTGGAACAACATTATCTCCCCCTCATCAAAGAATCGGTAGCCACTGTGACTAATAAGACGAATATTCCTATTTCCTTTTCCGTCAACTCTCGGGGGCGCACCCCGTTCTTTGGGCCGCAAAGGAAGGGGTTAATCTTCCACCACCAACCAAGGGGAGAGTTTGATCTTAACCCCCGTTATACATTTAATGCCTTCGTTGTGGGAGAATCCAATCAATTTGCCCATGCTGCCTCTCTGGCTGTGGCCGAGGCGCCCGGGAAGACGAAATTTAATCCCCTTTTTATCTATGGAGGAGTGGGGTTAGGCAAGACCCATCTCATCCAAGCCATTGGCCATTTTATTGGGGCTAATAAGCCTAAGGCCAAGGTGGAGTATGTAACCTCGGAGAGGTTCACTATGGACTTTATCTCCTCTATCGCTAACAAGACCATTTCCCAGTTCAGTAAAAAATACAGGGATCTGGATGTGCTTCTTGTCGACGATATCCAGTTCTTCGGTGGAAAGGAGAGAACCCAAAGCGAATTTTTCCACACCTTTAACACCCTATATCAGAGGGAGAGGCAAATCGTCCTCACCTCTGACCGCCCACCCAGAGAGATAAGTGGACTTGAGGATAGGCTCCTCTCCCGTTTCTCCGGGGGATTAGTCACAGACATTCAACCCCCAGATCTGGAGACCAGAATTGCCATTTTAAAGAAGAGGGCAGAAGGAGATGGAATAGAGATCTCCGATGAGATAATCTACTTTATTGCCAATCATATAACCTCGAATATAAGGGAACTACAGGGTTCCCTGATCAGGCTTCTGGCTTACTCCTCCATAACCGGAAGTGAGATCTCCTTGGAGTTGGCCCGGGATATCCTCCGGGATACCATCAACCACACCGGTAAAAGAGTGGTTAGCATCGACCATATCCAGACTCAAGTAGCGGTGGAGTTTCATGTCCCCGAGGAATCGCTCGTTACCAAAAAGAGAACAAAGGAGATAGCTTTCCCCCGTCAGGTGGCTATGTATCTCTGTCGTCAACTCACCCCCCACTCCCTGAAGACAATTGGCCTCAAGTTCGGGGGGAGAGACCATAGCACAGTAATTCATGCCTGTAAGCTCGTTGGTGATTTGATGAAAAAAGATGAGGAGTTTAGGGAGCGCCTCAATGGACTAATCACCAGGATAAGTGTATAACCTGTGGAAAACCTGGTGACCTTATTGTGGATAATTCAAAACCGATACCTATCCACAGGTTCTCCAGAAGTTATCACCAGATTTATCCACCAGCGAT
>DAOVCL010000172.1 GCA_030670005.1 Candidatus Zixiibacteriota bacterium
GGGTTAATTGAAATCCATTCTCGGTTTACTCTTTCTCACTTTTCTCATCACCCCTCAGGCCTTCCCCATCTCCATCCTCTTCGATAATACTAAGGATGAGCAAGCGGGGAATGCCGACTGGATAATAGATGATAATCAGCCCATCCCCTTGCCAGCTAACCCCGCTTCAGAGGAAGATTGGCAAGGAGGGATCTCCGCTTGGGGTTTTTCGCTTTGGGGAGAGGATTTTTCAGTGCACACCCTCCCCCCGGATAGCTCTATCACCTATGGGGATGTTACTAACTCTATGGATCTCTCCAATAACGACCGCTTCATTGTCCCTGAACCCCAGTTGTTCTTCTCATCCTCTGAGAAGATGGCTATCTTAGGATATGTGCACGATGGTGGTTCCCTATTTATGGTGGCCAACCACAACGCCTCTGATCGAAATCATAATGGAATCTATGATGACTCCCCAAGGGTCTGGAATGATCTGGGGATTGATACCTGCTTTGGCATCCATTTTAACATCACTGGCGAACCACACAACACCATCACCCAGACCTCGGGGAATGTGGATACGGCCACTGGAGATCCGATAATAAATGGCCAATGGGGTAGAGCCAACTCTCTGGCCTTCCACGGGGGAACAACGATGGTGCTCTATCCCGATAAAAACTCCACCGTGAGGGGGCATATATGGATGGAGGAGACTGCTCAGGCCAATTATGATGTGATGCTGGTCACCTGTAGATACGGGCAGGGAAGGGTGGTCTCTATTGGGGACAGTTCTCCCGCCGATGATGGAACCGGCACCCCAGGCGACGACCTCTACAATGGGTGGGATGAGGCATCCGACAGGGTGATCTTTCTCAACTCCTGTTATTGGCTTTTGGAGGATGCCCTCTCTGTAACCTCAAACTTCCCGGCCACCTCTCAGAGGAGGCAAATCCATTATGCAAATTATCCTAACCCCTTCAACTCCTCCACAACAATCAGTTTCTCCCTTTCTCAGCCTGAGACGGTTACCCTAAAGGTTTACAACCCCTTAGGAGAGAGGATAAGGACCCTTTGCCACGGGGTAAAGGGGGAGGGAAGGTGGTCTGGGATGGCCGCAATTGGAGGGGAGAGGAGTTGGCAAGTGGGATATACCTGGGATGCTTGAGGGTGGGAGAAGAGAGATATTGGCTGAAGCTTGTCCTTATAAGGTAGTCGAAACAAAATCTTTATGAACACGAATATACAAATTTCACGAATGGAAAAGGGAATTATTCATAAAGACCTACCGTTTGAAATAATGGAAGCGGTTTTTGAGGTTCATAACGGATTAGGACCGGGTTACTCGGAGGGGAGGGATGAATCCGCTAAAATTTGTGATATTCGTCCATTGGTGTAATTCGTGTTATAGAGTATACTTCTATAAACAGAGGTAGGTGAGAGATGTTCAGGAAATCAATCTTAATTTTGCTTGCCGTCTTTCTTCCCTTGACCTGTTATGGGGCAGGGGAGTTTACCATAGCGCGGCTGAAGTACAGTGGTGGGGGAGACTGGTATAATGATCTCTCCATAATACCAAATATGCTGCGTGAGCTGGGGAAGCGAACCACTATTAAAGTGGCCAAAGACCAGGTAGTGGTTGACCTCTCCAGCAAGGAACTCTTCTCCTATCCCTTTCTCTATATGACTGGTCACGGTCGGATAAACTTCTCCCACCAGGAGGCCAAGAGACTGAGGGATTATCTTATCCATGGCGGTTTCCTCTATGTCGATGATGACTACGGAATGGATAAATACTTTCGCCAGGAGATAAAGAAGGTCTTTCCAGCCAAGGGTTTGGTTGAGCTTCCCTTTAGCCACCCCATCTACCATTGCCATGATGACTTTTCCCATGGACTTCCTAAGGTCCATAAACACAATGGTAAACCTCCTCAGGGATTTGGGATATTCTATGAGGGAAGGTTGGTGGTCTTCTATACTTACGAGACAAATATCAGCGATGGTTGGGCCGATCCTGAGGTGCACCACGATCCGCCCGAAAAGAGGGAGGCTGCATTCAAGATGGGGGTAAACATTATAGTCTATGCGCTGAGCCATTGAAAGGAACAAAGGAAATAGGTGAGCTATTAAAGGGGTATGGGGTTGATATAACTGGGAAGGTGATGAGGGATTACATCCGGGAGGCGAAATGCTCCTACAAGGTTATCCCCCCTGAGGAGGAGATAGCCCTCTGTGTGGCTCTACTTAAGGAGTGGGACGAAAAGGGGGCAAGCGTCGTATTTATCCCTCCATCCAAAGAGGGGAGAAGGTATCCACAGGAGATTATCCTGGGACTTCTGGCTTCTGACTGGCCTGGCATGTCGGATTCCTGTGTAGCTGCCGTGCATGAGAGAAGATGGAACATCAGGTTTATGAAGGGATTCATCATTGAGCACAGGGATCTGAAGCTGGCAGCTATTGTAATGGCTATAGAGATAGAGACAGCTCAGGCTATGCGGGAATTCTGGCAGGAGAAGACATCCTTTATCCATAGTTTAGAGAGGGCCAGCTTAGGGAGCAAGGCCAAGAGGTATCTCCTCTCCAAGGAGGCAAGGAAACTGAAGATTTATGAGGAAATGGCCGAGACGATGGGGAAGGTATGCAAGAGCAATGAAAAAGAGGAGCTCTTGGGGGAAGGGGGGGAGGCTGTGAAGTTCTTTGCCAGCAGATCGGAGGCATATATCACGGAGAGGAAGATCGTGGATCTTGCCGAACAGATAATAACCAATTTCAGATTTATTCAGCGGGTGAGGAAATTGGGAGGCAGAGCCCAGGTTTGGGTTAAAAACCTGGAGACCAGAGGGGGCACTCTTACCGGAATAACTATAGCCGGACTGGACAGGGAATTCACCCTTAATGACTGTTTGGAAGCCATAGATCGCTCCGTTCCAGGGTTTAAGAACAAATATAATAAGGAGTTTATTACTGATGACGGTATTACTGTCTACCGGTTGGAGATAACCAACGGGGAAGAAAAGGCTCTCTCCCGGAGAAGACAGGAGGCGATAAAGAGAAGCATCCTGAAGATGGCCTCTACCAGGAAAGTGGGGAAGATAAAATGGATGGAATCCTTAGGAGGTTTTGAGCATTATCTACGGGCAATAATTCCATTTCTTGCGCAGGAGTATAGATCAACAGGGATGATCCAGGTCTATATAAGCGTAAGCAGGTCCACAGAGGAGTTGATCGAGTTTAAGATTATTATCATCCTTCCTAAGGAGAAATCGAGGAAGGAGAGGGTGTTATTTAGGTGTATCGAGGCTCTGGAGGCGGTTAAGGGTTTAAGTGTCCTTTCTGCTCGTCCACCAAAATATTTCGGAGAGGAGGAGATTGATATAATTGACCTCAGTGCGGATGTATCAGCTTTCAAGGAGACCGAGGGTATTTACGAGGTCATCCATGAGAGGTTGAAGAGGATAATAGGGGATTTTCGAGACTTTGATGAAGGCATGCGCAGGCTGGAGATGGGAAGGCTTGTTAGAGTGAAGGAGGGGGTTCCAGGGGTAGATGACGGTCTGGTGAGGGCCTTCTATTACAGCTTGGATGGCTTCTATCGGGCTACCGCTCCCGTGGAGGAGATAACCGAGGAGATAAGGTTAGGGGTAGAGGTCTTGGAGCGACATGAGATATCGGGCTACGAATTCATTGTAGAGGGGAGGACTGTGGAGATAACCCTGGGAGATGGGAAGAGGCTTCCTTCCTCTACTCTTATTGGACTGACCTATCCCTCTAAGCACAGGTCTTTAAAGGGATTCCTCGATCGGCTGCAGGATTACGGGGTAACTATGAGCAAAATCGATGTGGAGGAGTCAACTATCTTACTCCTCAGGATCACCAAAGAGGGCAAACCCCTGAGCGAGGAAAAGCTAAAAGAGCTATTGGAGAAGCTGG
>DAOVCL010000035.1 GCA_030670005.1 Candidatus Zixiibacteriota bacterium
TTAATCCCACATCCCACCACCCTTTCAGCACCCTTTTGCACCTGATCTGCTGGGACAGTGAGGATCATCATATCTATCCTCTTACCCATCAGATACCTCTCCATCCCTTCCACATCTTTCACTATCAGATCTCCTCTTTTGCTGCCTATCTTCCTTTTATCATTATCAAAGGCGACTACTATATCAAACCCCCGCCTATGAAACTCCTTATAGCCAACAAGCGCAGACCCCACATTCCCCATCCCTACCAACCCAACCCTCCACCTTCTATCCAAACCTAAGATAGAGGCTATCTTCCTCTTCAGTTCGGAGACCGGATAGCCCAGTCCTTTGGTGCCAAAGCTGCCAAATAGGGAGAGGTCCTTCCTCACCTGGGATGAGGTAACACCCTCCACCTCCCCCAGTGCTACCGAGGAAACGGTATCCACTCCTTGCCCCTCCAAATAGACTAAGCGACGATAATAGCGGGAAAGCCTTGATACCGTGGCCGATGGGATTTTAGATTCCAAGTCTTATCCCCCTTGTGAAGAAATTCACAATCCATACTAAAAAATCTCCTGCCTCTTGTCAAGCTTTTTGCGAAAAAATCTTTCCCCTTGACAATAAGGGGGAAGGAAATTAAGTTCACCTTAGCTATGAAGGCAACCATTCAGAAGAACAGGGAGGCAATATTGATAGTGGTAAAGGGGGTGGTGCAGGGGGTGGGATTCAGGCCCTTTGTCTACAACTTGGCCCACTGCTGGGGAATAGGGGGAAGGGTATCAAATTCTACCCAAGGGGTTGTAGTTGAGGCCGAGGGTCCTCAGGAGGCCATTCAGGGCTTTATTCAGGATCTGAGGGGCCAGGCCCCACCCCTCTCCCAGGTGGAGGAGATACAGGTTCGTCCCAAGAGATGGAGGAGTCTCCAGGGTTTCCATATCAAGGAGAGCCTCTCAGTGCGGAAGGAGCTTACTCTCATCTCCCCTGATGTGGCCACCTGTGAGGAATGCCTTCAGGATATGCGGAATCCGGCAAACAGAAGATACCGGTATCCCTTCACCAACTGCACAAACTGTGGCCCTCGTTTCTCCATCATCCAGGGGATTCCTTATGATCGACCAATGACCACGATGAAGGCCTTTGAGATGTGTCCCCAATGTGAGGCTGAATACAGCGATCCCGCAAACCGCAGGTTCCATGCCCAACCCAATGCCTGCCCCAAATGTGGCCCCTGGCTTACCCTTCTCGACCGAAAGGGGGGAGAGGTTCCCACCCCTGATCCCCTGCGAGTGGCCATTGAGCTCCTAAGAAAGGGGCATATCCTGGCCATAAAGGGGTTGGGAGGGTTCCACTTGGTGATTGATGCAACCAAGGATGGACCAGTTGGCAGGTTGCGGGAGAGAAAAGGTCGGGAAGCAAAACCTCTGGCCCTGATGATTCCTGATATAGAGACAGTGAAGAAGGTCTGTATTATCAACCTGGACGAGGAGAACATCCTGAAAAGCCCCCAGTCTCCTATCCTCCTTCTAAGGAAAAGCTCCCATCCAGGACTTAAGATCTCCCAGCTTGTCGCCCCCCAAAACCGCTACTTAGGAGTTATGCTCCCCTATACCCCCCTCCATCACCTTCTCTTTGAGGGGAGGAAGCTAAAGGCCCTGGTGATGACCAGTGGCAACCCGAGGGGCGAACCCATTATTGCTGACAACCGGGAGGCAATCAAAAAGCTTGGCCCGGTGGCCGACTACTTCTTGGTACACAATCGGCCCATCTGGAATAAAACTGATGATTCGGTTGCCTTCTCCATGGAGGGATCCCTCTCACTAATCCGCCGTTCTCGAGGTTGGGCCCCCTCACCCATAAAGATCCCCCTATCTGTTCCACCCATCCTGGCCTGTGGCGGTTATTACAAGAACACCTTCTGCCTGGCCAAGGGGGAGAGGGCATTTTTGAGCCAACATATAGGAGAGTTGGACAACCTGGAGACCCTAAGATTCTTCAAGGAGGCCCTAAGGAAATTCAAGGCCTGGTTGGATTTAGAGCCCCAGGTGGTAGCTTACGACCTCCATCCCAACTACCTCTCCACCAGGTTTGCCCAAGGACTACCAGCAGAGGTGAAGATCGGCGTCCAACACCACCACGCCCACCTGGCAAGCTGCGCCGCCGAAAACGGTTGGAGGGGAAAGGCCTTAGGGGTCAGCTTCGACGGAAGTGGTTATGGCCCAGATGGGACAATCTGGGGCGGGGAGTTCCTCCTCTTCGACTTGAAGGGATTTCAGAGGGTGGCCCATTTGTCCCCTTTTCCCCTACCCGGTGGTGAGCTCTCTATAAGAAGGCCCTACCGCACAGCCCTGGGTTACCTCCTCCATTTCTTAGGAAAGGAGGCCCTCCAACTTCCCTTAAAACTATGGCAGGAGTTTAAAGGGGGGGAAATAGAGATAGTAGCCAAACAGGTGGAGAAGGGGGTAAACTCACCCCTTACCTCCAGCGCGGGGAGGTTGTTTGATGTCTGCTCCGCCCTGTTGGGATTATGTTTCTACAATACCTATGAGGGGAGGGCGGCAGTGGAACTTGAATCTTTAGCCGAAGGGGGCAATGCAGAAGGGGTATATCCCCTCCAGATCAGAGAGAATGGTGAGAAGCTGGTTCTGGAACATCAAGGGATTATCACCGGCGTAATAGAGGATCTCCTTAAAGGGGAAAAGAGGGAGAAGGTTGCCCTCAGGTTCCACCGCTCTCTGGTTGAACTTATCATCCAGACCTGCGATCAACTCTGCCAGAGGTGGGGGGAGGAGAGGGTATTCCTCTCTGGAGGGGTCTTCCAGAACAGATACCTCCTCTGGCAGACCATAACTAGGCTAAGGGAGATGGGGCTTAAGCCTTTCTACCACCACTTAGTTCCGGCAAATGATGGCGGCATCTCCTTGGGCCAGGCCGTGATAGCCGGGGCAAAAATAAAGCAAGATGTGCTTAGCAATTCCGGGAAAGATTGAGAGGATAGAGGGAGAGTTTGGCATAGCTAACTTCCGCGGGGTGGAGAGGAGGATAGGCTTGATGCTTCTGCCTGAGGCCAAAGTAGGGGATTGGGTGCTGGTGCATGCTGGCTTTGCCATCCAGAGGATCGATCAGGAGAGAGCCCAGGAGACCCTGAGGATGCTGGAGGAGATCCTATCCTATGGAAACTGAATCCAAACTGGCCCAGGCCCTGTTGCACAGGATAGAGAAGCTATTAACCGAGGAGGTAAACCTGATGGAGGTCTGCGGCACCCACACTATGGCCATCTCCTCCTCAGGGATAAGGAGGATGGTCCCCCGGGGGCTGAGACTACTCTCCGGTCCAGGATGTCCGGTATGTGTCACCCCAGCAGAGGATATCGACTGGATAATCGAGCTATCTAAGATCCCAGGAGTCATCCTCACCACCTTTGGGGATATGGTGAGGGTTCCTGGATCATCCTCCAGCCTGGAGGCGGAAATGGCTAAGGAAGCGACTATCAAAGTTGTCTACTCGCCTCTGGATGCCCTCCAAATTGCCCAAGGGAATCCCGAGAAGAGGGTTTGCTTCGTGGGGGTGGGATTCGAGACCACCTCCCCCACGGTGGCCTCTACCCTGTTGCTCGCCAGGAATAAGGGCGTGAAGAACCTCCTTATCTATCCCGCTTTCAAGCTCATCCCTCCAGCTATGGGCTTCCTCTCAGAGAGGGAAGAGGCCAGGATCGATGGCTTCATCTGCCCTGGCCATGTGAGCACCATCATCGGCTCCCACCCCTATGAGTTCATCCCTCGTAGGTTCGGCATCCCCTGTGTGATCACCGGATTTGAGCCCTTGGACATCCTTCAGGGTATATGGATGCTCCTTCGCCAGAAAAGAGCTAATGATCCTAAGGTGGAGATCCAGTATAAAAGGGGGGTAAACCAGGAGGGCAACCCTCAGGCATTAGCTTCAATAAAAAGGGTCTTCCAGATAGGCGACTCCCAATGGAGAGGCATAGGGGAGATCCCCTCCTCGGGCCTGGGCTTAAGTGAGAAGTTTGCGGATTATGATGCCAAAAAGGCCTTTGACCTTCATCCTCCCAGGGCGGAGGAGCCCAAGGGATGTATATGCGGGCCCATAATGATGGGGTTGAAGGTTCCCCCGGACTGTAGCCTCTTTGGGAAGGGGTGCACCCCTCAGACCCCGGTGGGTCCCTGTATGGTCTCCTCTGAAGGGGCCTGTGCGGCCTATTACAAATATGGCGAGGGTTAAGGAGATACTTCTCTCCCATGGGGGCGGTGGGATGGCCACCAGGAGGCTGATCGAGGAAGTCTTCTTCAAGAACTTTGCCAATCCCATCCTGGCCCCTCTCGATGATTCCGCCGAGCTTCCCCTGAAGGAAAGACTGGCCTTTACCACCGACTCCTATGTGGTTAAGCCCCTCTTCTTCCCGGGAGGGGATATCGGCAGGTTGGCGGTCAGCGGCACGGTCAACGACCTCTGGATGAAGGGGGCCAAGCCCCTCTTCTTAGCATCGAGCTTTATCATCGAGGAAGGGATAGACTTCGATCTATTGGAAAAGGTAGTTAGGTCTATGGCCGCAACCGCCAAGGAGGCAGGGGTTGAGATAGTATGTGGGGATACGAAGGTGGTGGAAAGGGGAGGGGCAGACAGGCTCTTTATCACCACCTCAGGGGTGGGAAGGATCTGGCCTGGGGCAGAGGTCTCCGGGGCTGGGGCCAAGCCAGGGGATGCGGTGATTTGCTCTGGGACCTTGGGGGATCACGGAATGGCCATCCTCTCCCGGAGGGAGGGGATAGAGATAAAATCCTCCCTGAAAAGCGATTGTGCCCCCCTCACTCCCCTTTTGGAGTCCCTCCTCAAGGAGACCACTCAGATTCACTCTATGCGCGACCCCACCCGGGGCGGCCTGGCCACAGCCCTGAATGAGATCGCCTACTCCTCAAAGGTAGGGATATTTCTCCAGGAGGAAGAGATTCCGGTGAGGGAAGAGGTGAGGGGAATCTGTGACCTTTTGGGCTTTGATCCCCTCTATGTGGCCAATGAGGGAAAGTTTATCCTTATTCTGCCCTCGGAGCTGGCCTCAAGGGCTCTCCAGGCTCTAAGATCACAGCCCTTAGGGAAGGATGCCGCGCTTATCGGCTGGGTAGCGGAGGGACCAGAGGGGGTCTTCCTTAAAACCAGGATTGGAGGGACCCGCCCCCTCCTTATGTTGGAAGGAGAGCAATTACCCAGGATATGCTGACCTCCAAACCATTTATCAGATACCACCTGCCCGCCCTCATCTATGCCCTTTTGATCTTTGGCCTTTCCTCCTTCTCCTCGATCTCTACCCCTCAGCTGGGCCTCTCCTTCCTGGACAAGCTTTACCACATAGTCGAATATGCTCTCTTCGGCTTTCTTATCTACAGGTCTCTGGGAAAATGGAAGAGATTAAGCCCACACCGTTATAGTTTTTCCTTCCTTCTGGGAGCCTTCTGGGCGGCAACGGACGAGCTACATCAGTATTTTGTCCCAGGCAGGGACTCCTCCCTCTGGGATCTTCTGGCCGACCTCTTAGGCCTAGCGTTGGTCATCGGTATATTTAGATGGAGGGAGTCACGGAACCGGTAAGGATTTGGAAATTTTCCAACCCCATAGAGGCCCAAATGGCCATAGGGGCCTTGAAGGTGAATGGCATTCCCGCCCTCTTATCTGAGGGAAACCCGGGAAATACCTTTATCGGCCTGGAACTAACCTGGAAACCGGAGCCTGCTCTCATCTCCCTTTCTGTCCCCCCGGCCAGGAGGGAGGAGGCCCTCTCCATACTGGAGGGGATGTTTGGCCAGTCACAGAAGGAGGATAATGTCCAAGGAAACCAATGAAAAGGAATTTGTCCCCTTGCGCAGCCTTCCCACCAACTATTACGCCCAGATGGTAAAGGAGGTGCTGGAAAAGAGAGGGATTCCCTCTATCATCAAGGGGGATGTCCTCTCCACCGCCTACGGTAGTGGAGGGATGGAGGTAAAGATCTTAGTTCCCAAGGGGAGGGAAGAGGAGGCAGAGGCCATCTTAGAGGAGATGCTTGATCACATCTAAAATATGGACATACTCCCTATTTCCCTCAAATCGTCAAGCACTTTCTGCACCACCGTCCCTTATAGCCCGATAAATGTTCGAACTATTCATACTTGTTGAGCTCTTGCCTGTTGTGCTGTACTTTTTGGTTTTCCACTCCCTCGGCTCAGTATGATTAATTCGTAAGCGTCACAAGTGATGAAACAAAACTTAAATCTGACCGTATAGATTATTTGGAGTGAGGAAAAGTCAAGGGCGGGTAATGGGGGCAAACCCTTAAATAAATAATAAGCGAAGCATCCCCAGATAATGCAAGCCCGGAGTCTATTTTGCCATTGGGCGGCGAGGGAACTTGGTGTGAGTGCAACAGCATTTTCTATTTCCCTATCCTGAAGGTATAAAGTAGAGTAGGAAATTCCCCCCCTCTGTTCGAACTTAGCTCCCTTCGGTCGCTAACTTCTCCATAGGGTCTCACCGACCCTTCCCGATGTGCATCGGGACTCGGATCGCTCCGCTGTCACCCTTGAATCCCGCACTTATGCATAAGTGCGGGATTCAAACAACCCCCGACATTTCGGAATTTCTAAGAAATTCCGAAATGTTTCTGTTATTTCAATGGCATCTATATTGAGTTGTTATAAGTCAATCAGATTAACACTCTAAAGAGAAAGAACCCTACAAATACACCAATAGAAAAGTCTAAATTCCTCGTCTCACCATAGAAAAAAGAGGCCCAAAATAAGGAATACAATATGAAGGGACTACCTACTTTATTGTTTATGGTATTATTTGCACACCTATTCACACATCCACTTTTGGCTGAAAAAAAGATTTATACTACTAAGCGGGTTAGCTCTAATCCCCCGGTTATAGATGGCCTTCTGGATGATCCCGTCTGGGGAAGTGTCGAATGGGGAAGTGATTTCATCCAAAGAGAGCCTTACGAGGGGAAGGCTCCTTCTCAGAAAACGGCTTTTAAGATTTTATATGATGACGATAATCTTTATATAGCGGTCCGTGCCTATGATACCGAACCGGACAAAATTGTCCGGCGAATGTCAAGAAGAGACGGTTTTGCGGGTGATTGGGTGGAAATAAATATTGACAGTTATTTTGACCATCGCACGGCGTTTTCCTTCACCATAACCGCTACCGGTGTAAAAGGCGATGAAGCCATCTCTAATGATGGGGATAATTGGGATACCAGTTGGGATCCAGTCTGGTATGCTAAAACGGCAATTGATGAGCAGGGCTGGATGGCTGAGATGCGGATTCCATTAAGCCAGCTTCGTTTTGGAAATAAGGAAGATCAAATTTGGGGGATTCAGTTTACACGAAGGTTATTCCGTAAGGATGAACGCTCCAATTGGCAGTTTATTTCCCGGGACGCACCGGGTTGGGTTCATTTATTTGGCGAATTGCATGGTATAAAGGGAATTAAACCACATCGTCAGATAGAACTGCTTCCATATACTGTCGGCAAACTGCAGCGGTTTGAGAAAGAGGAAGGTAACCCATTTGCCACTGGCCGCTCGAACAGCATTGCCGGGGGACTGGACGGAAAGATCGGCATTACGAGCGATTTGACCCTGGATTTTACCGTGAATCCTGATTTTGGACAGGTGGAGGCAGATCCTTCAGAGGTCAACCTCACCGCTTTCGAAACCTTTCTCCAGGAGAAGAGACCATTTTTCATAGAAGGTAAAAATATCCTAAATTTCGTGATAACGGAAGGGGATAGCCCTTTCTCCAGGGATAATCTTTTTTATTCCCGGCGAATTGGCCGCTATCCTCACCATTATCCGGATACAGATGATGACGAATATATTGATATGCCGGAAAACACAACAATAATCGGTGCCTTTAAACTGACAGGAAAGACAAAGAACGGTCTGTCAATAGGTATCCTTGAGGGCATTACAGCAGAAGAGAAAGCCGAAATTGAGTATTTAGGACAGCGCCGCCGCGAGACGGTGGAGCCGCTCACCAATTACTTTGTCGGAAGGCTGCAGAAGGATTATAATAAGGGAAAAACTATAATCGGAGGTATGTTCACGGCTACAAACCGCAGTATTACAGATCCAGACCTGAATTTCCTGCACCGTTCCGCTTATACCGGGGGGTTGGATTTTGATTACAGTTGTAATGATAGAACTTATTATTTCTCCACCAAGACAACGTTCAGCCATGTTCGGGGGAACTCTGAGGCAATTCTCGAGATTCAGAGGTCTCCATTAAGATACTTTCAGCGTCCCGATGCGGACTATGTTTCCGTGGACTCCACCCTGACTTCTCTTTCAGGACACGGCGGTACAATCAGAATCGGGAAAGGTAGCAAGGGGCACATCAGGTTCGATACTGGTGTTACATGGCACTCACCGGGACTTGAATTAAACGATGTGGGCTACCTGCGCAGTGCAGACGTAATCATGGAGTGGATATGGTTTGGCTACAGAATCTGGGAACCTTTCAGTGTTTTCCGCAATTTTAATATAAACCTAACCCAGTGGAGAGGTTGGGATTTCGGTTATGAAAACACCTTCGACGGGGGAAATGTAAATCTACATGGGCAGTGCAAAAACAACTGGGGTTTCGGAACCGGAATAAATATCGAGGGGGAATCCATTTCAAACAGTGCGCTGCGCGGCGGTCCCTCTTTAAGATGCCCCGGGGGCTGGAGTAACTGGTTTAATTTTAATTCTGATCACAGGAAAAAAATCAGTTTTAATTTTGGGGGTTTCAATTACTGGGGTAAAAATAGCACTTCCAGATCAAAGAATTTCTGGGGTGGTGGTACATACCGTCCAAGCAATGCCCTGACCGTATCCGTTTATCCCTCTATCAATATAAGGAAACAAAAAATGCAGTATGTATCGACCGAAGATTATGGTGCGGAAGAACGTTATATTTTTGCCAAGATAGATCAAAAAACGGTTTACGGTTCTTTCCGATTGAATTACAGCATAACTCCCAATCTCTCAATCCAATATTACGGACAGCCGTTTGTTTCCGCAGGTGAATATTCCCATTTCAAACGCATCACTGATCCAAGGGCGAGCGAGTTTGAAAATCGCTTTCATACGTTTACCGGCAATGAAATAAGTTATGATTCGGATGAGGAGGAGTATAACATAGATGAAGATCTTAATGAAGAGATAGATTACAGCATTGGGAATCCGGATTTTAATTTCCGGGAGTTCTATTCGAATCTTGTAATTCGGTGGGAGTATATCCCCGGTTCGACATTGTATCTTGTCTGGTCACAGGGAAGAACTGACTGCGTATCAACAGGTGACTTTTCTTTCAAAAACGATATGCGGGATTTGTTTGATGTCTATCCTCACAATGTATTCCTGATAAAGTTAAGTTACTGGTTTTCGTGGTAAAATGCATTGCTGGCAAAGCTTTGTGAATCAGGAAAAGAAAGAGATAAGGTTTTCATTCCACATTTAGCACAACCCTTTTCCATTGAGTTCAATACCGAATCCAATTTCTTATCCTGTTGTCTCCGTTTTGCCACCTTAGCAAGAGCTTAGCTCCCTTCAGTTGTTACTACCAAGGTCACTAAATAGTTTACATTTTCCCTGTCATTCCGAGTGGAGCGAAGCGGAATCGAGGAATCTGTTTCAGGCACAATCAGATTTCTCCGCTCACTTCGTTCGGTCGAAATGACACATGGAAGTAAACAATTTGATGCTCTCCGTAGTAACTTCTCCTTAGGACGGTAGATAGGAAATTGGGGGGACACCTCCCATTTTTCCTGTTGACCTATCTTTCGCTCTTTGCTATACTCTTCCCTGGGCCAAGGAGATCCATGATTATGGGGATGGCTAATGGCTGAACCATCAATTCCCCTGCTCTAACCGTGGCAGACTGGGGTTCTGCCACCTCAGTTTTCCTATGAGTCACATTGACCTCAGGATCAGTTAGGAATAAGGTTGGGTGTAATGGATGTAGAGATTCAAGGTCTCACGAAAAAGTATATAACCTTGACAGCCCTGCGGAATGTCAGCTTGAATGTTGCCAGAGGTGAATCGGTTGGCCTCATCGGGTCTAACGGGGCCGGCAAGACCACCCTATTGCACATCCTGATGGGATTTATTTCCTACGATGAGGGCATGGTGAAAATCCTGGGCAAATCGTCTGCCCATATCGATGCTGCCACGAAAGAAAAAATCGGATTTGTCGCCGAGGAAATAAGCCTGTTGCCCTGGGCCACGCTGCTGGATACAGCCGGTCTTTACAGAAATCTTTACAGCCAATGGGATGAGGATATGCTTGCCCGTCTCATTGAGGAATGGGAGATTGTCGCCGACAAGCGCATGCGATCTTTGTCCAAAGGCCAGAGACGTTTGGCCGAAATGGCCCTCTGCTTCAGTTGCTGCCCCGCCATATTGCTTCTCGATGAGCCGTTCCTCGGCCTTGACGCAGTGATGCGCATCAAGGTTTTGAGCGTAATGAGGGAGATGAATTCCCAATATGGGACGACGATCTTCTACTCCTCGCACATCCTCTCCGACATAGAGAAGATTGCCAACCGAGTTATTATAATTCGCCAAGGTGAAATCTGTCTCGATGAGCGGATCAGCAAGCTAAGATCATCTGTGGAAAAAACATTTGTCAAGTATTATGGCTTATCAACGGAAGAAAGGGCCTTATCAGGAGAGTGAATAGTGGGCCAAAGACGCACAAAGAATTTATCCCTATCGCTGGTCTGGTTTTTCCTGAAAACATTTCTTTTTAATCCCCTAAACAACCCCATATTTGTTGTAATTATCATCTTTATCATTTTCTTCTGTCTGGGAAGAAGCCTGGATAAATACCATGTTGCGCTGATACTCTATCTCGCTATACTGGGCCATTATTTCATAGGGAATATGTTCAAAGATTCCGTGAATGCTAAAGAGGAAACTTCGAAAGTGCCGATTATGCGGTATTTCCAGGCCCTGCCAATCTCTGGTCGAAAGATATATTTTTCCTATCTACTATCCACTGCCATCTATGTTTTATCGACCTATGTTTTGATCGGTTTTCTGCTGATGGAATTGATGAGACTGCCAGACTTGAAGAACATACAATTCATTAAGTCCGTGACCTCCGACGGTGACACCATCACCACCCTGACGGGATTTGGGCTTACTGAGCGGGGAATACCCCAGTTTGTCTCTATAGACTTGAAAAAGTCACTGCTATTCGATCCAATTTCCAAGATCGGTGGAGGATATATTTGGCTTACGCTGTGCTATATCCTGGCTTTTATCTATATATCCGTCTTTCAGGTCTTTAAGCAGTTTAATCCGACATCCCGCTCCTATTTGGTTAAGCTCTTTCATCGACTGCCCTTGGGGATATACCTCCTTCTGGGGTTAGCCTTTGCTACTGAACTGATCCTCTCCCAAAAGGAGATTGGCATCTGTACAGGCTTTGTTCTGCGACATTTAGATCTTATGATATCTCTGTCTCTTGTCATTATCGTTGGCACATCCCTTTCCATCGTCCTGATGTCAAGATCCATCTTGAGTGAACTTAAGGTCATTGACTGATGACTCTATGGCTTGGTAGATATTCCCGGCTTCTCATTCTTAACGTTAGGTTGTTCCTGCAGAGCTTTAAGCTCGATGCCGGGATGATTTTGGTTGGTTTGGTGTATGTATTTGGCGGACGGGCTGAGTTCAATTTGACGGTGAGCAAGGGACTATTCCTGCTTGTTGGATTTCTCTTCACGGCCCTGATGGAATCACAGATAATCAAAGGTAATGCCGCAAACCTCGTGTTTTACCTGAGATTACCCATTAATCGGAAGAGGGCACTGGCGTTGTTTTACGCTGCCTTAATACTCCCGCTTCTTGCCGCGTTCACTGTAGTTTTTCTCTTATTTCGGATCATTTTCCCCTCGATGAACTTGCCATTGGAATCCTCTATCTTGACCCAACGTTATTTCCAAGTGATTTTTGCCTTCCTTTTCATTAAATCGTTTGCCATCAACAGTATGATAGCGATGAGCATTCACTTTGGCTTGATCGCCGTTTATTTTATCGTATTGGGTGGAGTGCTATTTGTAATTTCAATTTTGCAGGAATTCCTTATGCCCCTTTTCGTTATCACCAACTTCACATTTGTGTGGCTGTTTGTGCTTTCCACTTACCTGATTAGTTTTATCGCCGTCAAGAAAATTAGGCTGTGAACGACCCATACCATCGCAACTCTTTTTCCATTGAGTTCAATGCCGAATCCAATTTCTTATCCCACTGTCTCTGTCTTGCCACCTAAGCAAGAACTTAGCTGCCTGTGGCAGGGCCTTTTTGACAGGATAACAGGATTTTTGTACATCCTCTCCATCCTGTCTATTATTATAACCCCCATTCAAGAGCTGTCAGGAGGTAACTCCTGACAGCACACTTTTGAGCGACATCAGGCTTGCCCGAGGCTCCGCCCAGGGGAGATGTCTCCCCCATTCCAGCTTCTCGTGAATGATGCCATACACAAGTAACAGAGGAGGTGAATTTTATTTATCCCGATCATCCTGTCAATCCTGTCTAAAAATGGAAGTTCTTCTATTTCGAACTTAGCTCCCTACGGTCGCTAACTTCTTCTTAGGACGGTAGATAGAAACGTCCATAAAATTAAAAGTTGATAGAGGGAAGCACCCCAAATAGAGTGGTTGAAAAGGGGTCACATCTTTATTTTTGATTTTTTACAAGTGAAAGACTGGTTGATGCTTATTATAACTTAAGATGTCGGAAAGTCGAGAGTAAAGATATGACCCCTTTCTTATCAGACATTAAATTTGCATAGTGCAAGAATGAGGGATTGAATTTAGTTGCCTACTCTCCCCCTTGGGAGAGGATGCGGAAGAGCTTCTTAGCCAAAGGGGGATCTATTACCTGGAGGGTGACATACTCCTGCATAGCCTTCTCCCTTAGGCCCAACATAAGAAAAGTTAAGGCTCTGCTGTAATGTGCATCCCCATTTAATGGATCTTCCCTTAACGCCTCCTCAAACTCCTGGCTTGCCTCCCAGTAGAGCTTCCGATTAAACAGGGAGAATCCCCTCCTCAGATGGGGGTTCCTACTCCTCA
>DAOVCL010000124.1 GCA_030670005.1 Candidatus Zixiibacteriota bacterium
CTATGGGGGTTTCTCAAATGGAAGAAGCAACCCCAGACTATCTGGAAGACCTGCAGAGGCTAAAGGCCGAATTTGAGAACTACAGAAAGAGGGAGGCCAAGCAGAGGGAGGAGTATACCCATCTCTTAAAATGTCAGATCCTGAGGAAGTTGCTTCCCGTGATCGACTCATTTGAGGAGGCGTTGAAAAAAGGGAAGGAGAATCCAGAGGAGACCCTGAAGGGGCTTTGGCTGACCTATGAGAGGCTCCTCGGGATCCTGGAGGAGGAGGGATTAAGGAGGATATTCGCCGTAGGGGAGAAGTTTGAGCCAGCTCTGCATGAAGCAGTTGCCGTAGAGGAGGTGGAAGATGGGAGTAAGGACGGATTGGTCTTAGAGGAGCTGCAAAAGGGATATCTATATAACGACTCTCTCCTGCGACCCAGCGGGGTCAAAGTGGGTAGGTTGAGCACTGATGGGAACTTTCCCCCTTAAGGGTGGTTTGAGAGGTAGAACTTTAAGCTAAAGGAGGAAAAAGATGAGGTTACACAGTCTCGCCAGGTTTGCCCCCTTCTTTCTGTTTCTCCTTCTCTGGACAGGGGGGATTCAAGCAAGCCCATCTTTAGGAAGTTTAAGCCAGGATTTCTCCTCGGTGGCCGAGGAGGTAAATCCGGTAGTGGTCTCCATATCCAGTGAGAAGGTGATCAAGCTCAAAGGCTCACCGTTTAGTCGGGAACCATTTAAGGGCTTTTTTGATGATGACTTCTTTGACCGCTTCTTCCGTATTCCCATCCCTCAGGGTGAGATCAGGAAGAGGGGGTTGGGCTCCGGGGTGATAGTGAGCCAGGATGGTTACATCCTAACCAACAGCCATGTGGTCTCTGGTGCTGAGAAGATATGGGTTACCCTCTCAGACAAGAGGAAGTTTAAGGCGAAGATAGTGGGGACAGATGCCAAGACGGATGTGGGGGTGATTAAGATCGATGCCCACGACCTGCCGGTGGCCAAACTTGGCGATTCCGATAAGGTAAAGATAGGGGAGTGGGTCTTGGCCATAGGCAATCCCTTCCGTTTGACCCATACGGTGACCGCAGGCATAATAAGCGCCAAGGGGAGGTCAAATGTGGGATTGGCCGAGTATGAGGATTTTATCCAAACAGATGCCGCTATAAACCCAGGAAACAGCGGGGGCGCACTGGCCAACCTGGAGGGAGAGGTCATTGGCATAAACACGGCCATAGCCACCCGTTCTGGGAGCTATCAGGGGATTGGCTTTGCCATCCCCGTCAATATGGCCAAAGAGGTTATGGATCAGTTGATTTCTCAGGGAAAGGTGATCAGGGGTTGGCTGGGGGTGATCATCCAGGATATAGACCCGGATATGGCCGAGGCCCTGGGCCTGAAGAAGGCAGAAGGTGTCGTGGTGGGGGATGTGAAGAAGGATTCACCGGCCCAAAGAGGCGGAGTGAAGAGGGGGGATGTGATCCTCCGCCTCGACAACCGGAAGGTAGAGAACGCTGTGGGATTGAAGAATATGGTTGCCAGATATAAACCCGGGACTAAGGTTAAAATTGAGGTTTTGAGAGAGGGACGAAAGAGGGATCTTTCGGTCAAACTGGGTGAGATGTCCTCCTCTGGCTCATCCCCTGTGGCGGCTCCAGAGCTGGCCGAGGAGCTGGGGATAGAGGTCGAGGGGCTAACCGGGGATTTGGCCCGCAGACTGGGGTATAGGGGAGAAAAGGGGGTGGTGGTCTCTGATGTGAAGTTCGGCAGTCTGGCTCAGTTGGCGGGCATAAAGAGGGGAGACCTCATCCAGGAGATAGACAGGGAGAAGATCGAATCCCTTGATGATTATCGCAGGGCCTTGGGGAAGATCAAGAAGGGGGAGAGTATCCTCTTTTTGGTGAGAAGGGGAGAGGATACCCTCTTTGTGGCCGTCAAGGTACCCAGGAAATAGATGCGGGAGGGTATGATGCCTACCTATGAGTATCTCTGTGCAGACTGCGGAAGGAAGTTTGAGATATTTCAGTCCATAAACCAACCTTCTCTATCCGTATGCCCCTATTGTGGGGGGAATGTGAGGAGGTTGATCAGCGGTGGTGGGGGGCTTCTCTTTAAGGGTTCAGGATTCTATGCCACCGACTACCGCAGCGAAGCTTACAAGAATGCCGCCAAGAAGGAGAAGGAATCTAAATCGGATGAGACCTGATAACTTTACTATAAAATCTCAGGAGGCAATGCAGTCCGCCCACGGGTTGGCCAAAGAGAAGGGTCACTCAGAGGTGGAGCCGGTGCACCTTCTCTTGGCCTTGCTCAACCAGAAGGACAGCCTCTCCGTGGAGATCCTGAAAAGCTTGGGGGTCCCCACCTCCTCTCTCCGGGAGAGGATGGAGGAGAGGATCACTCATCTCCCTCGGATCTTGAGCCCAGGTGGAGAGATCTACCTCTCCCCCCAGCTAAGGGGGGTGCTTGACGGCTCCCTGAAGGAGGCCTCCCGGCTGAAGGATGAGTATGTAAGCGTGGAGCATCTCCTCCTGGCCCTGGCTGGCTCCAAGGATGGGGTGGGGGAGGATTTAAGAAGGCAGGGGGCGACAAGGGAGAGGATATATGAGGCGATGAAGAAAATTAGGGGAGGTCAGAGGGTCACCGATGCCGAGCCGGAGACGAAGTATCAAAGCCTGAAAAGATATGGCCGGGACCTCACCGATCTGGCCAGAAGGGGAAAGCTCGACCCAGTTATCGGCCGCCAGGAGGAGATCCGCCGGGTGATGAAGGTGCTCTCTCGCCGCACCAAGAACAACCCCGTTCTCATCGGCGAGCCTGGGGTGGGAAAGACCGCCATTGTGGAGGGCTTGGCCCAGAAGATTGTGGCCCAGGAGGTGCCGGAGAGCCTCAAGGATAGAAGGTTGATAGCCCTTGATTTGGGCGGAATGATCGCCGGCTCCAAGTTCAGGGGGGAGTTTGAGGAGAGGGTAAAGGCGGTTTTGAAGGAGGTGGAGGATGCGGCAGGGAAGGTGATCCTCTTTATCGATGAGCTGCATACCATCGTAGGGGCAGGAGCTGTGGGGGGGGCGATGGATGCCTCCAATATGCTCAAACCGGCCTTAGCCAGGGGGGATCTAAAGTGTATTGGGGCGACAACCCTGGATGAATACAGGGAGAATATAGAGAAGGATGCCGCCCTGGAGAGGAGGTTCTCCCCGGTTTTGGTAGAAGAGCCTACGGTGGAGGAAACTATCTCTATCCTGCGGGGCCTGCAGGAGAGATATGAGGTCCATCATGGGGTGCGCATTCAGGACTCGGCCCTGGTGGCTGCGGCCAAGCTTTCCGAGAGGTATATCGCCGATCGGTTCCTCCCAGACAAGGCCATTGACCTGGTTGATGAGGCTGCCGCTGAGCTGAGGATAGAGATCGACTCTATGCCCGAGGAGCTGGATGCGATAGAGAAAAGAATCAGACAGTTGGAGGTGGAGAGGAAGGCGGTAAAGAGGGAGAAGGATGCCCAGAAGAGGTTAGAACCCATTGAGAAAGAGCTGGCCCGGTTAAATGAGGAGAGGGGTTCCCTCCGCTCCCACTGGCTGAGGGAGAAGGAGGCCATAACCCAAATCAGGGAGCTGAAAAAGAGGCTCGAATCGGTCAAGACTGAGGCGGAGAAGGCGGAAAGGGACGGTGACTTAGAGAGAGCGGCCAGGCTAAGATATGGGGAGACAGTGGAGCTCAGAGGCAAGTTGGAGGAGGCAAAGGCCAAGCTGAGAGAGATCCAGGAAGATAGAAGGCTGGTCAAGGAGGAGGTCGATGAGGAGGATGTTGCCGAGGTTGTCTCCCAATGGACTCACATCCCCGTCTCCCGGCTAACCGAGGAGGAGTCCGAGAAGCTGAACAGATTGGAGGAGGTCCTCCATCAGAGGATTGTGGGGCAGGATCAGGCGGTAAGCTCAGTAGCAGGGATGGTGCGGTCAGCCAGGGTGGGGCTCACCGATCCGCGGAGGCCAAATGGGTCATTTATCTTCTTGGGCCCCACTGGGGTGGGGAAAACCGAGCTGGCCAAAGGATTGGCTGAGTTCCTCTTTGGAGACGAAAATGCCCTGGTGAGGATTGATATGTCGGAATATATGGAGAAGTTTTCCACCTCCCGCTTGGTGGGGGCCCCCCCCGGATATGTGGGCTATGAGGAGGGGGGACAGCTTACCGAGGCGGTGAGGAGAAGGCCATATTCTGTCATCCTCTTTGACGAGATCGAGAAGGCCCATCCAGAGGTCTTTAACCTCCTTCTGCAAGTTTTGGATGAGGGGAGGCTTACCGACAATAAGGGGAGGACGGTAAACTTCAAGAATAGCATCCTGATTATGACCTCCAACATCGGTGCTCCCCTGATTATGGAGCTATCGGCAAAGATCAACTCCTCCAATGAGGCCAGGGTATACGATGAGATGAGGGAAGAGGTTTTGGCGCTTTTGAAGAAGAGCTTTCGCCCCGAGTTTCTCAACCGCATCGATGAGATCATAGTCTTCCATGCCCTTTCCCAAGAGGAGGTAAGGAGGATAGTCTACCTCCAGTTCGAGGAGATAAAGGAGAGGTTAAGGGATAAGGAGATTAAGATAGGGTTATCTGAGGAGGCGGCAGAATATATTGCCCGGGTGGGCTACGACCCGGCCTTTGGCGCTCGTCCCCTGAAGAGGACCCTGCAGAGATGGGTGAGCCAGCCCTTAGCCAAAAGTATCCTCTCCGGCCAGGTTAAGGAGGGGGAGAATATCCAGGTGATACTACAGGATGGGGTAATCGGATTCAGGAAATCAAAAATGGCTTAGGTGGGAAACTGGGTGAAGTAGCCAGGGGTTTGTCTCCTGACACTTTTTGTCCAAATTTCCCGTATGAGCTAAAAAATTCCCTTGAATTTTAACTGAGATCTGTTATATTTGGGAAAACTCTAAATTGTGGAGGTGAAAGATGAGAAGGGTTCCTCTTCTGCTTTTTCTCTTAGCTGGTTTTCTCCTGATGCTTGGCAACTGTCAGAAGGAGAAGCCAAAGACAGAGGAAGAACTTTACACTGTGGCTCAGGAGGCTATGAATAAAGGGAATTCCCAGGAGGCCCTGAAATACTACCAGCAGATCCTCGAGGATTTTCCCCAGAGCAGCAACAACTATAAAGCTCAATTTATGATTGGCTATGTATACTCTGAGCAGTTAAAGGATACGCTCAAAGCCAGGGAGGCCTACCAGAAGGTGATAGAGCAATACCCGGATTGTGATCTGGTGGGAAGCGCTCGCTGGATGATGGAGAACACGGGGAAAGGATCCCTCGATTTCATCTTTGGCGAGAAGGACAGCTCCCAGGCGGGGGGCAAGAAAGGCCCCAAAAAATAGAAGGGGAGAAACGAGCGGAAAGGCCTGAACTATTTTCAGGCCTTTCTTTTTTTGGGAATTGTTCGCCACTGATAACCACGGAATAGCACAGAAAAACGGGGATCAGTAATCAGTTTACAGGGATTGGGAATCAGGAGTAACCAGTATAAACTTCATTTTTAATTCTCAATTGCTTTTTCCCGTGAGATTCCGTGTAATTGTTATGACCTCTTTATCTATTCGTATAGATTCGTTTATTTGTGTCACCTGCCCCGCACTTATGCATAAGTGCGGGGTGAATGTTCCAAAGATTCAGTGAAATCCGTGTAATCCGTGGCTGTTGTTTGGTTGCGGATTTGCTGCGTTATGTTAATCTGTGAACATTTGCTTAATCCATATTTAATCAAGACTTTGAGGCTTGGTGCCTTTGTGGCATATGAATAATTCAGGTTAGAGGAGAGGGATGAACGAGGAGATAAGAGCCTTAAACGAGAGGATAAATAAGGAGAGTTCCTTTGTGGAGAGACTGGTCGCCGAGATAGGGAAGGTGATAGTAGGGCAGAGGTATGTAGTGGAAAGGCTCTTAGTGGGACTACTTTGTAACGGCCATATTCTTTTAGAAGGGGTTCCAGGATTGGCCAAAACCTTGGCCGTAAGGACACTTTCAGCAGCTATCAGGACAAAATATCAGAGGATTCAGTTTACCCCAGATCTTCTCCCCGCCGATCTCATAGGGACTATGGTCTACAACCAGAGGACAGGTGATTTCGTCCCCAAGAAGGGGCCCATATT
>DAOVCL010000210.1 GCA_030670005.1 Candidatus Zixiibacteriota bacterium
CTCAGAGGATACCTTTTTTAACTTAGCTATCTCCCCCACCACCATCTGAGCTTCCGCCTGGTTTAGCTCCTTCAACACCCGCGAGGCCCTATCAGGTCCCAAGGTTATCAGGAGAACGGCAGCCTTCTGGATTCCGGTCAATTTACCCTTAGCCAGGTCCATATGCTATCCCTTTATCAGCCAACTTCTCACCAGGGAGGCTAGTTGGTCTGGGTTCTCGCTGGCCATACGGATTATCTCTGATTTGGAGTCATACTCTGCCTCTTTCTCTTTACCCTTCTCTTCTCCTGGGGTAGGGGATGAGGGAGTCTCCTGTAGGGAGGAGGCTATGGCCCCCAATTGTTTGAGGGCTAGCTTCAGGAAGAGGAGGGCAACAACTAAGACAAATCCAATCAAAAGATTCCTCCCCATCGCCGATCCCATCCCTCCCAAAGGGGAGCTCTTTGGACTCACTTGGGTCAGTTGAGGAGGGACTCCGAACTTCATATTGGCCACCTCTATCTGGTCTCCGCGGGAGGGGTCAAAGCCCACCGCTTTTTTCACTATCTCGGTTAGCCCGGCCATCTCCTCCTCAGACCTTGGTTGATATGTTTTGACCTCCTTGCCTTTCTTTCCTTTTTGGGACTTGTAGGTCCCGTTTATCAGAACAGAAACCCAAAGCCTCTTTATGTTTCCGATCTTCTCTATAATATGTTCCACGGTCTTGGAGATCTCGTAATTGGTAATGGAGCTTTCACTCTTTTCTCCCTGGGTCGCTGAGGCCTGCTCGTTTCTCTCCTCACTCCTGATCACCGAACTCTCCGGGTCATAGCTTTCCACCGTCTTCTCTAAGTTTTTGAAATCGAGTTCCACATTCACCTTCACAATAGCATTCCCGGCCCCTAACGCCCTTTCCAACATAGCCAATGCCTTGTGGGAGAGATGGCTCTCCACATTCCTCTGCATTTCCAGTTGTGTGTTGGTGAGGGCAAAAAGGGAGTTATCCTCTCCATCTCCACCGGAGAGGATATTGCCCCAATTGTCTAAGATGGTGATATTCTCAGGTTTCAGCCCCTCTACCGAGCTGGATACAAGGTGAGCTATCCCCTTGACCTGGCTGCGGCTAAGCTTGCCACCCCCTGCTAAGGTCAAGACCACAGAGGCCGTAGCCTCCTTCTGTTCTTCGGTGAAGAGGCGAGGGTTAGGGATAACCAAGTGCACCCTGGCCCCCTGGATTGCCGCCAACTGCTCGATTGTTCTGGTGAGTTCACCCTCTAAGGCCCGGTGGTAGTTGATCTTCTGCACAAAATCTGTTGTCCCCAGATTTGTCTTGTCAAAGATCTCGAACCCCACAGTGCTAGCCTGGGGAAGTCCCTCAGAGGCCAGGCTTATCCTGGTCTGGTAGACATCCTTTGAGGGGACCATAATAGCTGATCCCCCTGAGGTTAACTTGTAGGGAATCTTTGCTGATCTCAGTTTGTCCACCATCTGGGCAGCGTCCTGAGGGGAGAGGTTGGTATAGAGGGGGGTGAAGTCTGGTCTCTTTGCCCAGTTAAGGGCGAATATGATGCTGAGAAGTATCAGGAGGAAAACCGCCACCATAGCCAGCTTTTGGCCTATGCTCAGCCTCTGTGCTGCCTTGGTCAACTGTTGCCAGGATCCCATTTTCTGCTCCGGATTAAACCTGAATCCTCATCACCTCGTGATAGGCCTCCAATATCTTGTTCCGTAGCTCCATCATCAGTTGAAAGCTTATGGTAGCTTCCTCAGCGGCGACCATCACTTGGTGGATGTCCTTGGCCTCCCCGGAGATGAGCTTCTCGATGGATTTATCTGCCCGATTCTGCAGCTCGTTAACTTGGTCTATATATCCGAGGAGCGTCTTCTTAAAGGACTCCTTATCGGTCTTTGGCCCTTCAGGTAATTTGAGAAACCCCGAAAGAGATGATAACTTTGATATACCATTCATTTTTCTATCTTACGATCTCCATCGACTTCAAGGCCATATGCTTTGCCGCGTTGAATGCGGTTACATTGGCCTCATAGGTCCTTGTTGCCGTGATCATATCGACCATCTCGGTGACCAGATCTATGTTCGGCATAGCCACCCATCCCTCCTCGTCTGCCTCCGGGTTTTGGGGGTCATAGATGTGTTTGAAGTTTCCCTCTTCTCTCATAGTTCCCTTGACCTTAACTCCCATCGCCCGCCCCTGTAGGGTGGGAAACTCCTCTCTGGGAAGGTGGGCTTGATTGGTGGAGACAAGAGGGAGCGAGTTAGAGAGGGGGGGGTAGGCTTTTGCAGGGAGGAATTGTCCTTGCCCACTTGAGGCCAGGGCCACCCATTGCCTCCTATATGGATTGCCATCAGGGGCCTTAGTGGTGTTCACATTGGCGATGTTTGAGGCAATGGCATTCATCCTCAACCTCTGGGCTAAAAGCCCGGAGCTACTTATCTCCATGCTGGTAAATAATCCTTCTATAGGCATATCTTCTCCTTGGCTTTCATAAATGGGGGCACATACAAAAAACATACCAAGATGTATTTCCCTTAATCTTTTTCTATTTCCCCAAAAAATAAGAGGTTAGGAAACCTCAATTCCTTCGCTTTTGCCAAAGAGAGAGGAAGATGGGAAAAAAATTCCTCTCCTGGGAGACTAAATTTTCAGGCCTGTCAAAATGGGTCAAAATAGGGGTCAACCCTCAGAAAATAGATTTTTTATGAAACGGCCGGGGCATCCTGACGCCAACTCAGGAACTCCTCACACACCCAACCCACAAATCGCTCGCCT
>DAOVCL010000065.1 GCA_030670005.1 Candidatus Zixiibacteriota bacterium
TGCCTGAGAATTTAAAGACCTCAATAAGAACTTAGCCTGAATAATTTATATGCCACAAAGACACCAAGCCCCAATGGGTTGATAAAATTTAGATTAAAACAGAAGTTCAGAGTTTAATACAGAGCAACTCAGCTTACAGACTAAACTGCTTTTATGTTTTAAATTCTTAGAGGCTTTGTGGCTAAAATTTATGAGTAATCCGGGTTAAAAGCCTCAAAAATTCTGGGAATAAATTTTTAGTTAATTTGTATTCTAATAGGTAGTGTGTCGATGAACAAAAGTGAGGGACAAAACCCTTTCGACCAACAAAATGACGATAAGCTGATTTTAAAAGTTAAGAAAGGTGACCCATATTCCTTCGATCTTTTGGTGAAACGTTATCAGAAAAGGGTCTATTTTTTGGCTTATCGCATGGTCAAAAATCATGATGCCGCAGACGATATAGCCCAGGAGACCTTTATCAATGCATACCAGAGTATCAAATCTTTCAAGACTGGATATAGTTTTTATAGCTGGTTATACCGGATATGTGTGAACTTGAGCATAAATTTCTTGAAGCGTCAGAAGCACCTGATTCCGGAGAGTCAATTTGAGGAAACCTCAAGTCCATTGGAGAGGGAGGCGGCCGGATCGGATCCCTCAAATCACTTAGCCTTAAAGGAACTGGAGCAGAAGATAGAAAGGGCTATAGATTCCCTGTCGCCAAAATATAAGGCTGTGTTGGTATTGAGGATATATGAGGATTTAAGCTACGAGGAGATTGCTAAAACTCTGAAGCTATCTTTGGGAACGGTGATGTCCCGCCTCTTCAGGGCCAGGGAAAAGATGCAGAAGATGTTAAAGGAATATAAGGAGTGAGTAAGTTGAGATGTAAAAGGTTTGACAAGCTGATTTACCTTTTTCTGGATGGGAGACTGAAGCAAAGAGAAAAAAGGGAGCTGGAGGAGCATCTTTCTCAGTGCAAAAGATGCCAGGAGAGACTGTCCCTTTTGGAAGCGGTGGAAGGGAGAGCAAGAAAAATTGAGATAAAAGAGCCACCGCAGGAATACTGGGAAAGCTTCTCCAGTCGGGTAAGGGAGAAGATCCTTGTCCGAAGTGAAAGATCACCTGCAGTTAGATTCAAGAAAGCAATGGAGAGCATCCTTGCCTTTTCTCCCTCGAAGATAAAGATAGCAGCCGGCCTGGTAGCGGCGGTGCTGGTCTTTATCATCGGAAAATTGTATATGGACTATCGGGGAGGGGAAATGGTCCCACCCGCACCAGTTATGAGAACTGTTGAAGTGCCAAGTCTTGATACCGTCGGGATAGAAAAAAGGGGGACATTTCCCACAGAGGAGAGAGATAAGGAGATACACTTTGAGAGGCCCGGGAAGGGGATGAAACCCACCATTACGGATGAAAGGAAAGAGAAAACGGTTCCCACAGAGAGGGCGGATGATAAAAGAGAGGCTTTGTTAAAAGAAAAGGAACTTCCTACTCATCCAAAGGTTGTAGAAGAGAAAGATATTACCTCTTCGGTGCCTGCTTTGGAAGATCACACCCTTCTAGAAACCCCAAGACCATCGGAAGAGCAATTTATATCTCCAGAGACAAAATCCATCGGAGCAGGAGTGGAAGGAGGGGTTAAGGATAGGATGATGGGAGAAATCACCCTTCCCAAAGATAAGGCTCGAAAAGCTGAAGGGATTCATAAGAGAGGAGGAGCTGAAGAACCGGCAAGCAAGGTTTTTGTGGCTGCTGAATCAGCCTCTCGTCTCCCTCCAGCTATGGATCATTATATGGTGAATAAAAAGCCAGTTCCGAAAATAGAAGCTAATGATACATTGATGCAAGTGGGTGAATTGAGAAAAATAATCCAGGTATGGA
The DNA here is from genome assembly GCA_030670005.1 of Candidatus Zixiibacteriota bacterium. Lineage (GTDB taxonomy): Bacteria > SM23-81 > DAOVCL01 > DAOVCL01 > DAOVCL01 > DAOVCL01. The sequence continues at coordinate 1,867 of DAOVCL010000065.1, forward strand.
AGACCCACATTGAGGAAAATCCCAGCGATTCTTTGACCAATCAGGGTTATCTTCAGGTGGCGGTCGGTTACTATCTCTTAGGTAGGCTCACTCAGGACACCACCGATATTTCCGCAGGTTCAAGACTCATAGAGGGATATCTTGATCAGATCAAAGACCAGGCGCTCAAGGCCCAATTAAATGACCAACTGGAAAAAATAAAGGCATTGGGGGAAAGATGAAAAAATTTCGGAATATTACCCTCCCCTGGATTGTATAAAAAGTAGATTGAACATCAAATCCCTGAAAGGAGGGCGGTTATGAAACGGATATGTGGCTTGACCTTGATTTTAGTTGTGTTCCTCAGCCTGATTGCCCTGGCTGATGGATTTATCATCCCCAGGCCCCTGCGTCCTCATGGACCTTTTCCTCCCAATCTCTCCATAAAATACCATCATGTGGAGATAAAGATCGACAACCAGGTTGCACAGACTGCCGTAGATCAGGTTTTCGTAAACAATTTCCATAGGGACATCGAAGGGACCTATATCTTCCCTATACCGGAAGATGCCTCTATCTCAAACTTCTCTATGTTCATGGGAAACGAGGAGATCAAGGGAAAGATATTGGACAAAGATGAAGCCCGAGGGATCTATGAGGATATAGTTCGCAGAAAAAGGGACCCCGCTCTTTTGGAATATTTCCAGGACGGGATGTTTAAGGCTTCGGTCTATCCTATTCCAGCAAAAGGTGAGACCCGCATCAAACTGTATTATTCAGAGATTCTGAAGCTAAACGGAGGAATATGTGGCTATCGATACACTTTAAATACCGAGAAGTTCTCTAAGGATCCTTTGCAGAGCGTGAAACTTACCGTGGAGATAAATTCGAAAAGGCCCATAAAGAGCATCTACTCACCTTCGCATAATGTGAGAATTGAAAAGGAAAGTGATCATCACGCAAAGATAACCTATGTGGAGGAAAACACCCGTCCGGATAAGGACTTTTTTCTCTATTATACTGTCTCAGAGAAAGATATCGGCTTTGATCTTCTTCCCTACCAAGATGAGGACAAAAACGGTTACTTTTTAGCTATGATCTCTCCCCAGGTGGAGGTTTCCGCGGACAAGACCTTAAGCAAAAACATAATCTTCATTCTCGACACCTCAGGAAGCATGAGTGGAGAGAAGATAAAACAAGCCAAGGGAGCCATCTCTTTTTGTTTAAACAGTTTGAATAAGGGGGATCAGTTCAACATAATCGACTTCGATGACCAGATCAAAAACTTCAAGCCTGGATTAGTGCGGGAAGATCATAAGAATATCCGGGAGGCGCTTTCCTTTGTGGATAGATGTGAGGCGGAAGGCGGAACTAACATAAATGATGCGCTTCTGACCGGTCTCAGACAGATTGAGGAGAATGAGAGTGCTTCCTTCATCATCTTCTTGACCGATGGCCTGCCCACGGTGGGTGAGACAGGTATAAAGAACATCTTGGGAAATGTGAAAGGGGCAAACCGATCCGCAACCAGGATATTTGTATTTGGAGTGGGATATGATGTGAACACCCGGCTTTTAGATCAACTGGCCCAGGATAATCACGCTTCCTGCGATTATGTTCGCCCATCCGAGGATATCGAGGTGAAAGTCTCCAGCTTCTATAAGAAGGTTTCCCATCCTATTCTGACAGATGTCAGGCTTTCCTTTGGCCAGGTGAAGGTTTATGATCTCTACCCCAAAGAGCTTCCGGATATATTCAAGGGAACGCAACTTATGGTGCTGGGGAGATACAGGAATGGAAGGCACACTAGGGTTACTCTCTCCGGTTCCACCCGGGGGACCACCAGGAGATTCACCTATAAGGTGAATTTCTCACCGGATGACAAAAACGACTTTATCCCTCGACTCTGGGCAACCAGAAGGATCGGATATTTGGTTGACCAATTAAGGCTTCATGGTCAAAACAAAGAACTGGTAGATGAGGTGGTGAGATTATCCAAGAAATATGGCATCATCACTGAATATACCTCTTTTCTGGTGGATGCGGATTATAGATTGGCGGCTGATGAGTTGGCTCCCCAGGCAGGAAGACATTTGAAGAGAGGGTTAAGAGGAGAGGTGGGCAAAGGAGCAGTGAACCGAACCATAGCTATGAAGTCTTACCAAGATGCCCTCACGGCCCCCCAGGTATATCTGGATGCGGAGGGGAAAGAGCAGAGAATGACCAAGGTGGTTCAGGTTGGAAACAGGACTTTCTTCAACAAAAACGGGCTCTGGGTGGATACCGCATACGAGGGAAAGGTAGAGCCGGTAAAAGTGAAAAGATTCACGGAGGCCTATTTCAAGCTTCTGGGCAAGGTCCCGCAGGTGGGAAGATTCCTCGCTCTGGGAGATGAGGTTATATTTCTCCTGCATGGCAAAGCCATCCACATCTCGGATGAGGGAAAGAACGACTTCACCCCATCCGAATTAAGATCACTTCTTTGAACTTAGCCACCTTCGAGCGGGCTCTATAGGACGCAGATTAACGCAGAGCCTTAGGATTTATAAAAATAAAGACCCTCATCGGAGGTGGCAAGAATGTTAAACCTCCCGCAGATTTCGAATCTACGGGAGGTTGCTATTATAGTCTCCCAAAACCCTTGCTCAAGATTCCTCTCCCTCGAAGGAAGAGATTAGGTGAGTTCCCCTCTTCCTCTAATTACCTCCCGCTAGGGGAGGGAGAATTCTCTTGGGGAAATAAGGGACGGTGGTGCAGAAACTGCCAAGCACTTTCGGCTTGCCCTCCTCTATGTCCTTAATTTCTATTTTTCAGCCTGACCCCATTTGACCTCCCATTAGGAGAAACAGGACTCCTAAGGAAATTAAAATCAACTTTATCTTCTGATAAGTTTTCATCTCCATTTCCCTTCACAGAGGGTTAACAAAAGGGGGTTGCTAAGGCAAGGGGTTAATCGCCGTGTCACCGGGGTTCGGTACAGACTACAACCGAACTTAGCCCCCTTCGGTCGCTTACTCCTCCGTAGGCTCATGCCAGCCCTTCCCGATGTGCAAGTGGACTCCTTTTACTCCACTGAATGATTGAATACCGACCTAGTTGAGAATTTCAAACAACCCTGGATATCTTGGAATTTCTTAGAAAATCCGAAATGTTTACTTTGGTTTCTTTCTCCTTTGGGCTATCCAGAGGCACCAGCCAAGGCCGCCGTAGAGGACCAGGCAGCCGAAGATCAACATAATTATGGCAGATATGGGCATCTTACCTCCTCTTTTTGGTGAACATAAAGGTAATGGCTAAAACTATGGCCAGGCCAACCACTCCCCATCCGCCAACCCCTAAGGCCCAGCCGGAGTAACTACCATAACGGGTCCTGATCCCCTCCCAGATGACATTCCCCAGGAGCCCAAGGAGGATCAGGGGGGAGACAAACCTGATGAGGATATCCCACCATCCCCCAATACTGAAGTCGGAATCCCTGTTGGCATAGTTCCTCAGCTTGGAGGGGCCGAAGAAGTAGCCGATAAGTAAGCATTCAGCCAGACAGACGGGAACAAGTCCAAAGTTGTTAAGGAAATGGTCAACTATGTCCAGCCACCAGAACCCTCCCCTGGTGGTGAAGATTACCCCCAGAAGGAAGGCTACACTACAGAAGAGCAGGTTGGCCCTTTTGCGATTGAGTCCCCAACGGTCCATCCCCCCAGCCACCACTGCCTCTATCAGGGAGAAGGCGGAGTCAATCCCTAAGGTCAAAAGCATCAGGAAGAAGAGGACCCCGAAGATGGAGGCGGCAAAGGGGAGAAGACTTATCACCGTGGGGTAGGTGACAAAGGCCAAACCGAGGCCTCCGGAGACGACATCCCCCACTCCTGCATTGGTGGCCTGGGCAAGATAGCCGAGGGTGCTAAAGACGGCAAAGCCAGCGAAGAAGCTGGTGCCGCAGTTGGCCAGGCTGGTGATAAAGGCGTTATTGACTATATCTGACTTACGGGGCAGATAGCTGGCATAGGCGATCAAGACCCCAAAACCCAGGGAGAGGGAGAAGAATATCTGGGAGTAGGCAGCAAGCCAGACCTTGGGGTCCTTGAGAGCGGAGAAGTTGGGGGTGAGATAGAAGCGGAGGCCCTCTAAGGCCCCAGGGAGGGTCAATCCCCGAACTACCAGCACGGCCAGGAGAAGCATAGGCAGGGGAACAGTAACCAGGACCACCTTGCCCACACTCTTCGTCCCCTTGGAGATGCAGAGGTAGATGAATACCCAGGTAAGCAGGAGACCGAGGAGGATGGGCCACCTGATCCCTCCTATAGTGCCTGGCCCTGAGGAGAGGTGAAGGAACCCTTGTTTGAAGAAGGTTTCAGCGGAATTTCCCCAGGAAAGTTTCAGGGAATGGACCAAATAGGAGAAGCACCAGCTCATAATCACCGCATAGTAGGTGGTGATGAAGAAGCCAACCAAGATTGCCCACCATCCCACCCACTCTGCCCTTTTCCTCACCTGGCAAAATGATTTGGGGGCGGATCCCTGCATCATATGGCCCAGCCCGAACTCCAGGATCATCAAGGGGATGCCGGTGGTAAAGAGGGCCACAAAGTAGGGAATAAGGAATGCCCCTCCACCGTTCTGATAACAGATGTAGGGAAACCTCCAGACATTTCCCAGGCCTACGGCTGAGCCTATTGCGGCCAAGACAAAACTTGACCTCTTCTGCCATCTATCCTCGGCAATCTCCATTCTTCCTCCCTTCCAATATTGATCCCGCATTATGCATTAAGAAACCATTAGGTTATCATAAGTCAAACCCTGATTTTTAACTAAAAACCGATGGTGCCATCTCACAAGGATCCTTGTAGTAGGGGCGCAAGGCCTTGCGCCCCTGCTTTGGTGGCAGAAGAGGGCTTCTGCCACCTCTAAAAACACACAGCTACCCGTCCCGACCCAGAACGGGTCGGGAAGGGTGGGTAAAACGAGATTGCTTCGTCGCTATGCTCCTCGCAATGACTATGCCCTTGCCTGTCATTGCGAGCGAAGCGAAGCAATCTCCTGGCACCAAGGGTTTCTACCGCACTTTAGTGCAGGTTTGGTTAGACCCACGGCTAAAGCCCTACCAACCCTCGACTAAAGTCGGGTAGAAAAAACTGATTCCTATTTCTCTATCACCCCGATCTACGAACAACGAGCTACGATACACGATCTACGATGGTGGTTTTTTCTATCCGTGAAATCCGCGGTTATTGTGTAATTCGGTTTTACCCATTGGACAACCCAAAGCTTAAAAGCCGCAACAGAAAGTTGGTCAATATCCCTGCCCCCAGATCATCCACCATAATCCCCCAGCCTCCTTTCATTTCCTGGAGTCTGCCCAAAGGGGGAGGCTTGAGAATGTCAAACAAGCGGAAGAGGAGCAAGGCGGCCAAAAGGGTCATCAGGGAACGGGGAAAGGCAAAGAAGGCGACCATCATTCCGGTCATCTCGTCGATGACAATGCGAGGGCTATCCTTTCCCAAGGTCTTTTCCGCTTCCTCTGAGGACCATACCCCCAGGAGGAGGAGAATGATGGTTAAAAGCAGGTAAAAAGGCCTGAAAGGGGTGAGAAACCAGCCCACCGCGGCTGCCACCAGGCTTCCCATCGTCCCTGGGGCCAGAGGGAAATAACCCATTCCCAGTCCGGTAGATATGATCAGGGAGGCCCTTATCTCAGGACCCCCTTCAACGAAGAGGCATATTTTATCAGGTAGTCTATCCCGGTTATCACCGTGAGGATCATCACCACAAAGACCATCCCATTGTAGACCCTTGGCACCAAGGTCTGGTTCCAGGGATGATTGCTAATGCTGGCAAAGGTATCCTTAAGGTTAGTAAAGAGCAGAATGATGATGACGACTGTCATCTGTCCCCCGGTCTTCCACTTGGCCAATGGGCTGGGAGTTATCACTACCCCCTTGTAGGCAACCAAGGAGCGGAGGCCGGTGATCAAGAACTCCCTGAGGATGATTACCGAGACCATCCAGGTTTTTATATAGCCTGCAGCCACAAAAGCCACAAAGGCGGTAGAGGTGAGAAGCTTGTCTGCCAGAGGATCCATAAACTTCCCGAAGTTGGTTGTCACCCCTGTCTTTCTGGCCAGATAGCCATCATAGAGATCGGTGAAGGAAGCCCCTAAAAAGATCAACAGGGCTATGTAGTGGGACCAGGATCGGGGAATGAGGAAGAAGATGAGGAAGAAGGGGCTCAAGATGATCCTGGTCACGGTGAGTTTATTTGGCAGGTTCAATTCATCTGCCCCCGCTCTAAGGTTCCAGTAACAATAAAGCCTGAAACTGGGGTAGTCAAGCAGAAACTTTAGAGGTTAAGGTCAAGTTGAACCACAATCTCAGATGTGGTATTCCCCCTCCTCTCCTCGTATCCTGTTCCCGTGGTCTCCTCTCCCCAGAAGAGGAAGTGGGAATACTTGAGGGAGATCCAGATGGAGGCAAGGGGATTAAACCTTCCCCAGAGGTATAGCCTCCTCCCCTCTCCGAAAATGGGGAGGCTACGGATAACCCCTGGCAGTCCACTCTCATATATCCAGATGCGGCTGTCGTAGGAATCTGTCTGAAAGAAGTAAACCCCACATCCAACTCTGGCCTTTCCCTTAGGGCGAACTATGAAGTCCAACCTGAGGAGGCTTCCTTTTTCTCTTTGGTTGTCTGGTAAGTCAACCCACAATCTCTCCCACCTCTGGCGGAATGAGATCACCCCTGATGGTTTCCAATCCATCTGAAGACGGAGGCCTCTCTTGCTGTAATCTTGATTGATGGGTCTTTTGTTCCCATATCTATCGGAGATCTTTGTGGCTAGCTCTCCTTTAGTCCCTGTTCCCCTTAGGCTAAGGTCAAACCCCTTAACGATCCTCCTCTTCAGGAGTATCAGGTATTTCTCTCCCTCCCAGGGCATAACCTGGTAATATCCCCTCCAGGGGTGTCTGAACAGGTCTAAATAGAACCTTAACTCCGTCTTGGGTAGAACTCTCAGTCTAAGGCCAAGATAGAACCCCTTTTCATTGGTGGGTCCGGAGTCAGAGAAGCCGCCGCAGTAGAGGTTCACAAAGGAGGGGGGATAATGACGATAGACCACAGTGGCCTCAACTTTTTCCTCTTCCAATTGAGTCCCTAATACCCAGGCTGAACTCTCCGGGGAGAAGGCCAACTCCCCAAATAGGTTTATAGCTCCAAGCTGAGCATCGAGATCGAGGCCTCCAACCCTCTTCTCCTTCCCCCGCAAGGAAAATCTCCTTCTTTCATAATCGGGGTTGAAGAGGCGAGGGCTGTATTGGCTGAGGTAAAAGGTAGAACCAAGTCTGAGAGGGGATATGGGATTACCCTCTATCCTCAAACCGTATATCCTCTCTTTTAACCTGTTTCGTTTATCCTCCTCGGCCCCGGTGCGGTGATAACCACCCTGGTAAAGGGATGAGGCATAGCCATCCTCGGTTATGGTGGCATCCAATCTTCTATTTGAAAGGAAGGCGGAGATCATCAGGGATCTCCAGGAGAGCTTTAGCCCCAGCCCATTCAGGGAGTAGAGCTGATCCGTCGGGGTATAGGGGATGAGTCCCCTTCCCTTCCTCTTGACCCCTTGGATCACCTCCTCTCCCTTGTAGGAGCTATAGCCTGTCCAGAGGGTAAGCCCTTGGGCAAACTGGGCCTGGTAGTTGCCCAGGATGATTTGGATTGG
>DAOVCL010000125.1 GCA_030670005.1 Candidatus Zixiibacteriota bacterium
CCCCTCACCGACTACCTCCCCTTAGAAAGGGCCCCCAAGGGGCTGGTCATCACCCAGTATGATATGTTCTCCGTGGAGGATATGGGCCTCTTAAAGATAGACCTTTTGAGCCAACGCTCTCTGGCTGTGCTCACCGATACGGTGGAGGAGGTTAGCAAGCAGGAGGGGAAACGGCCCCCGGTTGATGATCTGGAGGCCGTCTTCAGGGATGAGAATACCCGCCAACTGATCAGGGAGGGGAAGACTATGGGCTGTTTCTATATAGAATCTCCGGGGATGCGTCAGCTCCTGCAAAAGCTTAAGGTAGATAGCTTTGAGGGGCTTACCGCCGCCAGTTCCATCATTCGACCCGGGGTGGCCGAAAGCGGGATGATGGCCGAATATATCCGCAGGCACCACAATAAGGAGAAGATCATCTACCTCCACCCTAAGCTAAAGGAGCTTTTAGGGGAAACCTACGGGGTGATGGTCTATCAGGAGGATGTGCTTAAGGTGGCCCATAGGCTATGTGGAATGAGTTTGGGAGAGGCAGATCTTCTCCGGCGGGCGATGAGCGGAAAACTACGTTCCCCAGAGGCGATGAGGGAGGTCAAGGAAAGGTTTCTGCGCAGTTGCCACGGTCAGGGCTTGGACCCGGAAGTAGCCCGGAAGATCTGGGAACAGATAAAGAGCTTTGCCGGCTATGCCTTCTGCAAGGCGCACAGCGCCTCCTTTGCCCAGCTCTCCTTTCGGGTGGCCTGGCTCAAGGCCCATTATCCCGCCCAGTTTATGGCCGCCGTCCTCTCCAATGGAGGCGGTTTCTACTCCCCAGGGGCCTATATCCAGGAGGCCAAGAGGATGGAGCTGAAGGTCCTGCTCCCGGATGTAAACCGCAGCCAAACCCCCTATACTGGAAGGGGAAACCAGATCAGAATAGGGCTTGGGGCCATAAAGAACCTGAGCCAGAGATCAGCAGATTCCCTCCTGGAGGCCAGGCAAGCCAGGTCATTCATCTCCCTGACCGACCTGATAAAGAGGACTACCCTGGGCCTCAAGGAGCTGGAGACCTTGATCAGATGTGGGGCCTTGGACGGATTCGGCCCCACCAGGCCGGAGCTCCTCTGGCAGCTTCTCCTCTCCTTCCCCGGGATAAGGGGAGGGGGATCACCCCCCTTGGGGATAAAGGGGAAGCTCCCCTATCTCCCCGAATATCCTCTGGCCAAGAGATGCCAGATAGAACTGGAGACCTTCGGCTATATGGTAAGCGCCCATCCCCTCCAGCTCTTAAAGGAGCATCTCCCAGGGCTGATCACCGCCTCCCAATTGAAGGGAATGGTTAACCAGAGGGTGAGGATGGCCGGATGGGTCATCTCAAGCAAGAGGATAACCACCAAGAAGGGTAAGCCTATGAGATATATCTCTATGGAGGATACCACTGGTGACTTTGAGGTGGTCCTCTTCCCCAACCAGTATCAGATCTATGCCCCTTCTATCCTCGGTCCTGGCCCATACCTGATAGAGGGAAGGGTAAAGGAGGAGTGGGGGACCCTTACGATCGTTGCCCAAAGGATAAGGGGGATGGGGTATGGCAATCCACCGCAAAAACGGAGCGTCCAGATCCATCCCCTGTGGATGATAACATCCCCAAGGAGCAGGGGCACTCCATAGTAACCCTGCACTAAAGTGCGGTAGAATAGTTGGAGAGGTAGGTTGCTTTGGAGCTCTCATATCCCAACAACGAGTTGATGTAGGGACAGACATTTATGTCTGTCCGCCAAATCTTCTCGGACAGGGCTAAAGCCCTGTCCCTACAATCTCCCCTGAGGGGACAGAAGCCCTCTTCTGCCCCCTTCTCCTTTGCCGTCAGTGCCTTGACAGAGAACAACCTCCTGCAGGTTCCAAACCTGCGGGAGGTTCACATTATGGTTCATTCTTTTTGTTGTAAGGGTCGGATTTATTCAACCCGCTTTCGTAAGGACCGCTTCCCTGCTTGACTAAGAGGAATAAAATCCCTATCTTCCTCCAGATGGAAGGATTGGGCTACATAGATTTAGAAAAGAGGAGTGACCTGAACATCTGGAGGATAGGTTGGCCGGTGATGATCAGCTCCATCTCCTCCACTCTCCTCACCTTAGTTGACATCTTCTGGATTGGCAAGTTAGGGGCATCTCAGGTGGCTGCGGTATCGCTCTCCGGCTCCGTATTTGGGGTAATTATCTCCTTTGCCCAGGTTATCTCTGCTGGCACCCTGGCCACAATTTCCAGATATGCAGGGGCAGGAAGGAAGAAGAGGATAAGCCTTGCCCTGGATCACTCCCTGATTTTAGCCCTACTGGTTGGGATACCCATCCTGCTATTTGGCCTGGGGCAAAGCTTCTCCATCCTCAGCCTTCTGGGGGCCCAGAAGGAGGTTGTGGAAATCGGCCTCCCCTACCTCAAGCTCCTCTTCATAGCTGTTCCCTTCCTCTATCTAGGAATTGTGGCCTCCACCGCCCTCTATGGCTTAGGGAACACGAAGATCCCGATGAAGATAAACCTCTTTACCAGCCTCTTCAATATGGTCTTAGATCCCTTCCTTATTTTCGGCTGGGGAGGCCTGCCCCGTTGGGGCGTGGCCGGAGCTGGGGTAGCCACCCTGCTTTCACTCATCCTGAACTCCCTTCTCAATCTGAGGTTCGTAATTAAGGAGGGGTTCCTCATCCCTCAATTCCCTCATCTTCATTTCTCCCTCTTGGGCAAGATACTTAGTATAGGCTTTCCGGCCAGCATTGCCTCAGTGACTCGCCCTTTAACCGGGATGGTGATGTTCAGGATAGTGGCCCTCTTCGGCACCACAGGGATTGCTGCCTTTGGCATCGGGCTAAGAACCATAGGGATTCCCTTCATCTACCTGATGGGCCTGGGGACTGCGGTTCAGACTCTAGTGGGCCAGAACTTAGGGGCCGAAAGGCCCGACAGGGCTGAGGATGTGGTAAAGAAGACGATGGGAGTTGGTCTTTTGCTCCAGACGGTGGTTACCTCACTATATTTCCTCTGGGCACCCCAGATAATATCTGCCTTTAATTCAGACCCTGAGGTGGTGAAAATGGGCACATCCTACCTGAGGATAATCTCCCTCTCCCTTTTGGTGATGCCCTTCACCATTGCCTGGGGTGGGGCCCAGCGGGGAGCAGGAGAGACAAAGCCTTCTATGATCTCTGCCCTTTTCTCCAACTGGGCGGTAAAGATTCCCCTTGCCTTTCTGGTGGCTAAGCAGTTAAATTGGGGGGTAAATGGAGTTTGGATAGCCATAGGTTTTTCCGTGCTTGTGGAGACCATCGTGCTGGGAGCATTTTACTATAGAGGAGGATGGAAGCTAAAGAGGCTGTGAGAATCAGGTTCAGGGAGGCCAGCCTACGGGACAAGGAGGGAATACTGAGAATCGCCTCCCGCACCTGGGAGGGATGGGACTATGTGCCCCTCTTCTTGGATGAGTGGTTGAGAAAGGAAGGACTCTTCATTGCCGAGGTCAAGGGGAAAATCGTGGGGATAACCAAGACATCGGCCCTTTCCCCTGGTGAGCTCTGGCTGGAGGGGCTGAGAGTTGCAGAAGAATTCCGTAGTCGGGGGATTGGCGAGAGGTTGGCTAAGTTCCAGTTGGATGAGGCGCTTTCCCGGAAACCCAAGTCCATACGTCTCTCCACTGCAGAGGTGAACCAAGCCAGCATCAGGATAATTCAGGGATTGGGCTTTAGCCTATTCTGCACCTTCACCTACTTAGAGGCGGAGGTGAGGAAGCCGAAAAAAGCTCCCCTCCTTCGGCCATTGAGATCCGTTGAGAAAGGCTGGAGGTTGGTCAAGGAGTCGCAGTTCCTTCGGTATTCCCAGGGACTCTTGCCTGCGGGTTGGATATTCTATCGGGCAAGCCAGGAGCTCATAGCTCAACTCGTCTGCTCAGGGATGATGCTGGAATCCGAAAGAGGGTTAGCTATCCTCCAGCCTCACCGCTACGATCCGAAAGGCTCCACTGAGATTGTCTTCTTCTCTACTTCGCCAGAGGGGATTCCTAACCTCCTGGAAGGGATAAACTCGATTGCCTTTGAGGCTGGGCATGAGGAACTGTCCTCTTTTCTTCCCCAAGATTATGGAGCAGAGGGGTTTACACAGTGGGGATTCAAGCAGAAGTTGAAGTTTAAGTATGTCTTCGTCTACGAATATCCTCTCTCCAGTAAAGCTCCGCCTTCCCATCCCGGGCCGGGCAAACCGACGAGGTGAGGCGACATAAACTGGGCGAAGCTTCGATTGTAAAATTTACCCCGTTAAATATTTGTTTGTTTCAAGAGGATGAGTCTGTCTTCTAATGACTCTGTTTCGCCTCTAATTTTTTGGTTGGACTCACTATTTAACGGGGTGAAGAATGTAGAATTAAGAATGAATCAAGGCGAGGCGGCAGAACCCCGATTCTGCCACAATCAGATCAGGTAAGTTCCTTTGTTCCTTGTAGGGGCTCCGAGTCATCGGAGCCCCTACATAGGTCAGATCAGGAGACCCCTGCACTAAAGTAAAATCTCACCACTGATCACCACAGACTAACCCAACATTTCGGAATTTCTAAGAAATTGCGAAATGTTGGGGGGTAGTTTGAAGGGGATAGGCCCCCTTCAAGGGTGACAGCGGAGCAATCCGAGCGAGCGCAGGATTGCGGAGCGCCAGAGGGTCGAGAGACCCTATGGGAAGTTAGCGACCGAAGGGAGCTAAGTTCGAAAAAGATCTAAGCTATCGGGTCTACCACACAGAGGATTTCGTGATAAAAACCATCCATGCGGTTCTGTGCTATTCCGTGTGGCTCCGTGGTTTCAGGTTCATTCTACCCAGCTTTAGCTGAGGGTCTATCAGATCCCCCCTTGTGGGATAGGTCTCCAGACCTTTCGAGAGCTGTCAGGAGGTAACTCCTGACAGCACACTTTTTATCGGCATCAGGCTTGCCCGAGGCTCCGCCCAGGGGAGATGCCTCCCACAATTCCCAACATGAGGCGGCAGAACCTCGATTCTGCCACCAACCATAGTCAGATAAGGGCGTTCGGCCACTCAGGCTAAATTTCTATTTTCCCTCCTTCAGGTCTCCCGCTCTGACGGTTATGAAGAGCTTAGGTAGGTCATTGCCTCCCCCACGGTGTAGTGGGAACCGGTTACACAGAGGAGCCCATCTGGGGGAAGGGATTGGAGGGCAAACCTTAGGGCCTGAGGTATATCTTCCTTTATCTGGTAGCCCCTTCTTTTAACATTTTGGGCCAAAATATGGGGGGAAACCGCCCTATCCGTAGAGGGCCGGGTGAGGATAAAGAGGCTTGCCTCCTCTTCCAACCTCCTGATCATCTGGGGGTAGTCCTTGTCCTCCATCACCCCAAAAAGGATAGTCTTCCTCCTCTGGGGGAATATCTCCCTCAATGTCCAGACCAATGCTTCTGTCCCTTGAGGATTGTGGGCTACATCCAGGATCAAGAGGGGTCTCTGGCCCCAGACCTGAAACCTCCCCGGCCAATCCACCCCCCTCATTCCCTCCCTGATCTCCGATTCTTTAACCCTCCAACCCCTCTCTGCCAGCTCCTCCACGGCCATAATGGCCAGGGATCCATTCAAAACCTGATGTCTGCCCAAGAGATTGAGCCAAATGCCTTTGTAGTGGTTGGATTGGGTGCGCAGGGAGAACTTAGTCCCCTGGGAGGACACCTCCTCGACTTGAAACCTTGCCTCCCTTCCCAAAAGGAGAAGAGGGGAACTCAGTTGTCTGCATCTTTCCTCTATCACCTTAAGGGGCTCCCTCTCCGTCACCCCACAGACTGTAGACACTCCTCGTTTGACGATAGCTGCCTTCTCCCTGGCAATCTGCAAAAGGGTAGACCCCAGATATTTGGTATGTTCAAGGGAGAGGTTGGTAATCACCGAAACCACAGGGGAAAGCACATTTGTGGCATCAAGCCTCCCCCCCATCCCCGTCTCCACTACGGCCAAATCCACCCCTTCCTGGGCAAAGTGCTGGAAGGCAATGGCGGTTGAGACTTCAAAGAAGGTTATCCCCATCTTGCTGATGTAGTTCCTCTCCTCCTTGACGAACTCGGATACCCTCTCCTGG
>DAOVCL010000093.1 GCA_030670005.1 Candidatus Zixiibacteriota bacterium
CGAATTATTCAGGTTAGAAATGTTAGGTAAACCTAAATATAATAGTTTGGCCTATACTTGTCAAGAAAAAAAATGGGAACCCGATAAAAAAATTTTCGGTGAGGTGAGCTACTGTGCTGAATGGTTTTCTTTCAAAGGGAAGGGCTGTGTTAAGAGGTGGGGGCTTGGGCCTCTTTCCCTAAATCCTGGGCCAAGACCCGTCCGGCTTGGAAGGCCTCCAGGTTTACCTCCAGGGCCTTTGCAGGGATCCGTGCCTGGATAGCCCTTCTCCAGGATTCCAGAGAGAGGGTAAGGTAAGGGGAGAGTGAGCCAAGAAGGGCTATATTGACCGTGCGGAGGTGGCCTACTTTGCGGGCAATCTTCAGGCCATCAAAGAAAACTGCCTTCCCTCGCACCCTGATCCTCTCCCTTATGTCCTCCGGATAGGACTCTCCTCTGGCGGAAAGGGACAGGGGGACAATCCTCTGCAGGTTCACCAGGGACAGGCCACCTTTCTTCAGGTAGTGCATCCACCTCAGGGTTTCCATCTCCTCAAAACTGAGCAGGAAGTCGGCCTCCCCCTGGGGGATAAGGGGAGAGAATACTTGCTCAGCAAACCTGATGTGGCTGACAACACTGCCTCCCCTCTGGGCCATCCCGTGAACCTCGCTCTTCTTCACATCCCAGCCATCCTCAATTGCGGCTAAGGCCAGGACCTCGCTGGCCAAGAGGATCCCCTGTCCGCCAACCCCACAAATGAGGATATTTGTTGGCCTATTCCTCTTCAATTGCCCCCACCTCACAGACCTGTTGGCACATATTACAGCCTGGCATACAGAGGAAGGAATCGATGACCGCCTTCCCATCCTTATGGTAGATCGCTGGACACCCCAGCTCCAGACATTGGCCGCAATCTATGCATTTGTCTGGATTGACTTTATGGATTTTGCCCTCCCTCTTCGCTATGAGGGCGCAGATCCTGCGGAAGATGATCACCGAGGGCTCAAGGACCTCTGTCTCCTCCTTGAGGGCCTCGATGACGGCAGAGAGATCATAGGGGTCAACAACCCTTACCCTTTCAATTCCGATCGCCTGAGCCAGTTTGATGTAGTCAAGCCTTTTTGTCGTTTCCCCCCTGAGGGTTTTCCCTGTTCCTGGGTGATCCTGATGGCCGGTCATCGCAGTCGACTCATTATCCAGAATGCAAAGAGTTATCTCTCCCTTATTATAGACCACATCGATGAGGCCGGTGATTCCAGAATGGATGAAGGTGGAATCCCCTATGGTGGCGATAATTGGAGATTTGTGTCTTCCCTTTAACGCCTTCTCCATTCCCAGGGCATTTCCCACGCTGGCTCCCATACAGACGCAGGTATCCAAGGCCGATAGAGGTGGAAGGACAGCCAGAGTGTAGCAGCCAATATCCCCAGTGGCGGTAAGTCCCAGCTTCTTCACCCCATAATAGAATCCCCGATGGGAACATCCAGGACAGAGGGCAGGAGGACGGGGTGGAAGGTCTTCCTGCTTAGTAGGGGAGGACTTTTCCTTCTCAAAGGCCCTCTTAAGCAGCTCTGGATTCAGTTCCCCACAGGTAGGTACCCTCTCCTTTCCCGTTATCTCGATGCCCATTGCCCTTACCCCCTCCTCTATGAAGGGGTCATTCTCCTCTACTACCCATAGCTTATCCACCATCTGAGAGAACTTGGCAATCAGCTTTTTGGGGAGGGGATGAACTATGCTCAGCTTTAGAAATGATGCCTGGGGAAATATCTCCTTGGCGTACTGGTAGGAGATACCACTGGCGATGATGCCCAGGGATTTATCCTCCCCGAGCTCGATCCTGTTTACCTCTGCCCCCTCACTGAAGTCCCCCAGCCTCCTCAGCCTCTCCTCAACCTGGATATGCAGTGACCTGGCATGGGCAGGGATCACTACCCACTTCTTTATATCCTTGATGTAAGGCTTATCCTCAACCTCTTCCCTCTTGCCAGGTCTGACCAGGGATTTGGAGTGCGACAGCCGGGTGGTTGAGCGGATGAGAACTGGAGTGTCAAACTCCTCGGATATGCTAAAGGCCAGGCCGACAAAATCCTTTGCCTCCTGACTATCTGAGGGCTCCAAACAGGGGATCTTGGCGAACTTGGCATAGTTCCTGTTATCCTGTTCATTCTGGGAACTGTGCATTCCAGGGTCATCTGCGGAGATGATCACAAACCCTCCGTTAACCCCGGTATAAGAGGAGGTGAATAGGGGATCGGCGGCCACATTTAAGCCCACATGCTTCATCGCTACCAGAGAACGCAGCCCACCGATGGAGGCTCCCATAGCAACCTCAAAAGCCACCTTTTCGTTGGGGGACCATTGGGCCTCAATCTCAGGGTAATGGGTGCCGATCTCCTCCAGGATCTCGGTACTGGGGGTCCCTGGATAGGCAGAGGCAAACTTTGCCCCAAACTCCCATGCTCCATAGGCAAGGGCCTGATTCCCGGAGAGGAGAAGTTTATTTCTCATCTCTTAAAGCCCCGCGCCACCTTCCTCAAGGCCCGCAGGCTTTTCTCATCCAATATCTCCCTCAGGATATTCCCTGAGCCGCTCTGAACCCCCTTCCTCTCCCTGTTCCCCTCTATCAGGTGGAGACCCTTCAACCCCTTAGCCCCCAGCCTGCGGGCCTCAGCAAGAAGATCCTTATCCCAGGAGGCCACAGCCACCTTCTTTACATCCACGCTCCTTCTCACCAGATCCAATATGAATGAGTTTACTCTCTCTCCCTTATTGGTGAATACCACCCTCACCCCCTCCCTCCTGGGCAACCTATTTAATCCCTCCTTGGAGTTGAAGACCACCACCAGCCTGCAGCCCTTCGCTTTAGAGTAGTCTGCCAACAGTTTGAAGAGATGGGCCCTAGCCGATTTCGGGTTCTTGGGAGAACGAGGTAAACGGGAAAGCAAATTCTGACCATCTACAATAACTGTCTCTTGCATCTAATCTCCTTCCTTGTAACAGCTCACTGGTGTCAGCGATCAGCCAATTGTCAGTGGTAACGGCTTTTCCCTGTTCACTGATCCCCGATCCCTGTCAACGCTTCCTGATCCCCGGGAACTGTTACCATTCCTTCTAGCGAAACTTCGCCTTCCCGGCCCGGCCCGGGCAAACCGACAAGGTAGTGACAACCCAAATTAGGCAAAGCTTCGAATTGTAAAATGTAAAAGTCAAAATTACCTTTGCTTCCACGCCTGTTAAGGCAACATCCTACATCTCATTTTGCATTTTTCAATTCTTGCCCTGTTAGATAAAAATTTATCTAACGGGGTGAACATTCTGCAATTTTCAATGGCTGGCTTAAAAACCTGACATAAATTTTAAGATCTTGCCTTATGAAGACGGCTAAACCGATTCCCTCAAGTGGGCTTCAGATCGCATCAGGAGGGCTTCGGTGATGGCAAAGTATTCGTCTGCCGCCTCCATTAGATCCCTGGCCGTATTATGGGGGAAGGAGAAGACCTCCACCTTTGGCCCCATAGTCTTGAGGAGATTCACCAGATCAACGAAGTCCCCATCACCGCTAACCAGCACCACCACATCCAGCTTATCGGCAAAGCTGATCATATCAATGGCCATACCCATATCCCAGTCCCCTTTGGCCGAGCCATCGCTCCTCAGCCTCAAGTCCTTCCGCTTGACTTGGTAGCTAAGCTGTTGCAGCATACTTACAAAGCCAGATTGATCGCTCTCCGGATTCTGCACCACATAGGCCTTGGCCACTATCAGCCTCCTATCCCTGAGGACTGAGTGGAGAAGCTTTTGGAAGTCCAATCGGCCATTGAACTGTTTGGCGGCATAGAACATATTCTGCACATCGACGAATATGCCCACCCTCTCCTTATCTCCCTTCCTCCTCCTCTTCTCCACCTGAGAGGCCTCTATGAGGGCCTTCAGTTCGGTTGTCCCTCCCCTTATCCCCCTGATCTCCCTGGCCAGGGCCTGGAGGGCGGTTGTCCCCTCCCCGATGGCTTCTCTGATGAGCGTAGCCTGAGATTGAAGCCTGGTGAGGGCCTGGCCTATGGCCTTCTCAACTCCCCTTTCCTCGGGTTGAGAAGGAAGATTTTCCAGTTGGTATCTTAGCTTTCTGTTCTCCCTCTCCAGCTTCTTGATCTGGGAACTCAGCTTCTCCTCCTGCTCACGGTCAAACTTCAAGTCTTCGATCTTCTGGGTAAGGCTGAGGATCTTCCCCTCAAGCTCCTTTTTCTCATTTTGCCAGAGGCTCCTCCCCCTGGAGAGCTCATAGTTCTCCTTTTGCAGCTTTCTCAACCTCCCCTGAACCATCTGCAATTTGGACCTTAGCTTAGAGAGTTCTTCCTCTAAGTTCTTCTGCATAACCTGCGGTTGATGGTCCTCTTTGAGGGTAGGGAAAAGATCTTTTTCAGGGACGATCTCCTCCAATCGCGAGATCAGTTCCGGGGTGAGCCTATTTACCTCCTGCCGGGGATCAGCGGTGAGGGCGAAGAGAAGCCGGCCCACACCATCTTTCCTCAAGATATCCCCTGGGCGTTTCAGAAGAGATCTTACCCCTGAGGGATCAGTACGAGCAAACCGGGAGAGGAGATCTGAGTTGGCCTTCTTCAGGGCCTTTATTATCCGCTGGGCAGAGGCCTCTATCTCATAGAAGTCCTCCATCAAATCGGCCGCCAGTCTCTCTGGAGGGAGCGATTTTGTCCTTATCCCATCATAGCTGATGCCACAGCTATTGCATAGCTTGGCCAATTCCCTGGGTGAGAAGGAATCGGAGATGACCAGCCAGAGCTCTGCTGGGGATAGAAGTTCTGTCAACTTATGGACTTCGGACAACTTCTGGCTCCTGAAGATAGGTCTCAAAATCGCTCAGTGAGGGGAAGATCTTGGTGGAGAAGAACTTCACCACCCAATTCTCCCCCATGGGGGAGATCGTCCAGATGGGAACCCCAGACTTGTAGCACTCCCAGATCTCTATGGCTGTCCCCAAGCTGGCCTCTGGAAGGTAGGCAACTAAACAGTCAGACCTCTTTGCCTCCTCTATCATCCTCAGGAAGGTCTCCTTTCCTTTCTTTGAGTCATAGTCAATGGAGTTGGGATGTAGCTCATAGGGGCAGAATATCACCGCTTTGGGGAATCTCCCCTCCAAGGCCCTCTTTATCCTCTCCCGATAATCCTGAGGATAGAGCCTCCTTCCCCTCTGGGAGCCCTGGATGATTCCAGCCAGAAAGAACCTCTTAGGCATACTCTGCCAGTTCCTTCTCCCCTACTACCTCTATCCCCAAGCCCATAGTGCCCAATAGCCAATTAACCCCTTCCTCGGTTATTATCCCCCCCTTGGTTGGATCGGAGGTCAGATAGAGGTGGCTATCCAGGTCGGCATACCTTACATTGGCCAGGGCCAGGGCCAGATGGGTGCCAGCAGTGATTCCTACCTTAGTCTCCACCATACAGCCCACCATACAGCCAATTCCTGCGCCCTCTAAGAGGGAGGAGATCTTAGCACATCTCCTTATCCCCCCCATCTTCATTAGCTTGAGGTTAACCAGGTTGCAGGCTCCTGACTGGGCCACCCTTTGGGCATCCTGTAGGCTCTTTACGCTCTCATCGGCCATAATGGCTATTCCCACCTCATCCCTTACACTCTTCATCCCCTCCAGATCCTCCTCTGCCACCGGCTGTTCGCAGAACTCGATCTGGTAAGGTTCCATCTCCCTTAAGACGGAGATGGCTTGCTCCGGGGTATACCCCTGGTTGGCATCCACCCTGAGCCGCACATTTTCATCCAGCTCCCTTATCCTCCTCACCTTTTCCAGGTCCTCCTCAGGATTGAGGCCGATCTTGAGCTTTATAACCTTTGTCCCTTCCCTGATCAGCTCACCAGCCTCCTTGAGGGTCTCGGTGACCCCCTTAATGGGGATAGTGATCGATGTCTCAATGGAATCCTTGTGGCCACCCAAGATGTTCTTGACCTTAAGATTTGTCCTTTTCCCCAGAATGTCATAGAGGGCAATGTCCACCGCCGCCTTCGTTGAGCTGTGCCCCTCCAATTCGGCCTCTATCTTCTCCCAGAGGGCTTCGGCCTCCAAGGGATCACTTCCAATGAGGGGGTCTCGAAGTCTCTCCAGGCCCTTGAGGACATCATCTATTAGCTCTCCGGTTATCCTCTGGGAGGGTGAGGCCTCTCCCCAGCCGATTATGCCTATATCCGTGGTGAGCTTTACCAAACACCCCTCGTAGAAGGAGGACTCCCCGGTGGCAATCTTAAATGGTGAACGGAGGGGTATCTTCAGGGGGAATGATTCTACTTTAGAAATCTTCATCTTACACCTCTATCCCGGATAATGCATATGCCACAAAGTCACCAAGCCCCGAAGCGTTGATAAACTAAAACAGAAATTCATAGAGTAGTGCAGAGCGGCTTAGTCTACAAATCGATCTACTCTAATGCTTTATATTCTTGGTGTCTTCGCGGCAAAAATTTATGAATAATTCAGGCCATAGAGCTTAGCTGATCGATCAGATCTGCCAAGGTCTCCACCATAGAGTTCCAGAGCCTCTCCCCCTTCTCCCTGCTGGCCTTGGCCGGATTGCCCAACACCCCTTGGGGGGAGAGCTCCCCCACATCAAACCCCCAGCTTACCCTTTGCTGGGAGGAGAACTCCAGATACGGTGAGGGATATTTCACCTCCACCTGTGGTATCCTCTCCTTCCTCACCATCTCCTCCCTGTTGGCCAGGGAGGTGGAGGTCTCATACTCTCCGGCGTGAACATCATTTTTCGTGCCGATAAGTTTCTCCCTTAAAGGAGAGATCAGACCTCCAGATTCGATGAAGAGAACTAATCCCTCCTTGTGCCTCAAGCTCTGGGCGGCAGCTCTCAGGGCCGGTTCATTGCCACCATGTCCATTTACGACAAGGACCTTCCTTACTCCCTGTGCCGATAGGCTCTCCCCTATCTCGCAGACTAAATTGTAGAGGGTAGTGGGGGATATGGAGATGGTTCCGGCAAAGCTCATATGGTGGTAAGATACCCCATAGGGGATGGGGGGGAGGATCAGGGGTCTCTCCCCTTTGACCAGCTTTACCGCCTCCTGGGCCAGGTGAAAGGCATCCCAGCAGTCCGTATCCAAGGGCAGATGGGGCCCATGCTGTTCTAAGCTACCCACCGGGAGGAGGACGAGGGTTACCCTCCCCATCCTCTTCCTGGCCTCTGGGGAGGTCAGTTCCCCTAAGAGATCTGTCTCCATCTCAGCTCATAGCCAAGGTTATGGCCGCTAAATTGACCACATCATCCACATTACAACCACGGGAGAGGTCATTGGCTGGCCGGGAGAGTCCCTGAATTATGGGGCCTATCGCCCGGGCCCCAGCCAGCCTCTGCACCAGCTTATAGGAGATGTTACCTGAATTCAGGTCGGGGAAGATGAGCACATTGGCCCTCCCAGCAACCTCGCTCTGGGGGGCCTTCTTTTTGGCTATCTGGGGGATAAGAGCGGCATCGGCCTGAAGCTCCCCATCTAACCTTAGTTGAGGAGAAACCTTTTGAGCCAACCTGACTGCCTCCTTGACCTTTTCCACTAAGCTATGTCGTGCACTCCCCTTAGTAGAAAAGGAGAGGATAGCTACATATGGTTCATCCCCGACGAGCTCTCTATAGGTTTGAGCCGAGCTTACGGCAATCGAGGCCAACTGGCTGGAGGTGGGTTCGGGGACAACCGCACCGTCAGCAAAGAGGAGGGGTTTATCACTTTCCCCTAAGAAGTGAGGGACGATCATAAGAAAAGCCCCGGAG
>DAOVCL010000015.1 GCA_030670005.1 Candidatus Zixiibacteriota bacterium
AAAGAAGGAGTGGGCGTTTATCTTGGCCTGGTGGAGGGCTATCCACCTCTCTATGATGATGGCCACCGCCACCAGAGAACAGATGAAGATGGCCACCATCAACCATCCCCCTTTGGCTACAATGGAAAAAAAGGACATAAAGGCCTCCTTAAGATTAGGATTTTCAGGTAACCACGAGTTGGCCTTATTATAGCAAATTCAGGTTCAAAGGTCAACACCTCTTTTTGACCGAGTGAAGAAAAGGGAAGGAAATCGCAGTTTGGTTCCAAGCTATTAGAACTGAAATCGCTTGATTTATCAGGTTCCAACTATTGAGGTTGGAGTTAAGCGGTAAGACCTTCATCCCCTCAAAGGAGGGGGGCAAACCGAGGGGAAGTTTGGCTTGACAATAAGCCATTTGATTTGTATATTTTTTGTGCAGGTAACTATAAAATGATGATCAACTCATCCCATTACAGAGACCAGAGGGGTTTCACCCTGATAGAGATAATGCTGGTAGTCATTATCATTGGGGTGCTGGCAGCTATGATCGTCCCCAGGTTGAAGGGACGCTCGGAGCAAGCCCGCATAGCAGCGGTCAAGGCTGACATCAATGCCAACTTGGCCATAGCCTTGGATCTGTACGAATTGGACAATGGCCATTATCCCACCACGGAACAGGGCCTGAAGGCTTTGAGGGTCAAGCCTACCTCCTCACCCATTCCTCAAAACTGGCATGGACCTTATCTGAAGAGGGGGATCCCTTCTGATCCCTGGAGAAATCCTTATGTCTATATCTGCCCAGGTATCCACAATCCAGAGGATTACGATCTCTTTTCTTACGGTCCTAACGGGGTGGAGGGAGGCGGAGATGATATCACCAACTGGGAGGAGGAATCCACCCCATAAGCCCCTGAGTGCCGGTTTCACCTTGGTGGAGTTGATGCTGGTGGTCACGATCATCAGCATTCTTATCGGCCTCTCCACTCCCCTCTTTAGGAGAACCTTTAGAGACATCCAACTGGAAAATACCTGCCTGAACCTCTCCAAGCTAATGAGGTATGCCCGGGAGAGGGCTATTGTGGAGAGGTTGAGATACCGGATAAGTTTTGATGAAGAGATGAGAGCCTATTGGCTGGAGGCTGAGCTATCCCCTGAGCCAGGATTCCAGCGAATAAAGGGCCGACTAGGCAAGGCCAACCCAGTGCCAGAAGATATCAAAATCAAGGGCCAAGAGAGAGAAGTCACCTTTTATCCAGATGGGGAGGCTGACCAAACATCCCTCTACCTGATGAACAGCAACGGTAAGGTCTATACCCTTGAGGTCAGGGGAATAGATGGATATGTTAAGATATTCAACTATCGCAGGGAATAAGAGAGGGTTTCTCCTATACGAGGTGCTTTTGGCCCTGGCCATATTATCCATTGGCTTGGTGATAGTTCTGCGGAGCTTCAGCACCTCCTTGCGGGCGGTGAGGACCTCCCAGAACTACTTTAAGGCCACTCTGCTTCTGGAAGAAAAGCTGTGGGAGGTGGAAAAGGCGAATAGCCTTCCACCAGGAATATCCCAAGGTAGTTTCCCAGGTAGCAAGTTCAACTGGGAGGTAGAGACCTCACCCATCGAGGAAGAGGGAGATGTGGGCCTGAATGCGGTAAAGGTAACCTTATCCTGGAGGCAGGGAAAGAGGAAGGGAGATATAGGGTTGACCACCTGGATGGTCAAGGAGAGGGGAGATTAACCAATAATGAAAAGATCAGAGGAGAGAGGTTTTACCCTGATAGAGCTCTTAGTTGGCTTGACCATCTTCTCTGTAGTTATCCTGTCCATCTACTCCACCTTCTCTACCGGCATATTGGCTCGCCGGAAGGGAGGAAACGCCTCAGAATCCTTTCAGGCAGCCAGGGTGGCCTTAGACGACATCGGCTCGGAGTTGAGAAATATGGTTGCCTATTCAGGGCACGAACTTGCCGGTGGACCTGAGGAACTCTCCTTTCCCGTAATTGATCACCACACAAAAAGGGGAGTAGGACTTAGCCAGATCACCTATTCTCTCAGAAGAGATTCTAACTCAAAGACCCTGGTTAAAAAGAGGGAGGCTTTAGATGGGGGATTAAGCCAGATCTATGAGCTTGCTCCTATGGTTAAGGAGTTAAGCTTCTCCTATTGCAACTTGGACAGCTTGACCGATAGCCTTCAATGGAAGACCACCTGGAGCTCCACAGATACCCTACCCCAGGCCGTAAAGACCGTTCTCACCTTGCAGACCAAGGAGAAAGATCGGGCTATCACCTTTACCAAGATCGTAGCCATTCCTCTATCCCAATGAACCCTTTAGCCCAAAAGGGGGCCATATCCATCATCGCCCTCTGGATTTTAGCCATCCTGGCCATCCTGGCCACAGGCTTTGCCTATAGGATGAGCCTGGAGCTGAAGCTTTCCGGCTATCAACTGGAGAGGTTGAAGGCAACCTATCTGGCCAGGGCGGGGATAAACAGGGCTATCTATGAGCTGGAAAGGGATACTACCCTGAACTGTGATGCCCTGAATGAGCCCTGGAGCAACAACCCAGAGGCATTCCGGGAGGTCTTGGTGGGTGATGGAACCTACACGGTGAGCTACCCTTGGACGGAATCCAAGAAGAAGGACCGATATGGACTCATTGACGAGGAGAGGAGGATAAACATCAATCAGGCCTCTCCCCACCGGGAGCTCAAGAGGCTATTTTCCCTCATCGCCGAGGGAATCTCCTCTCCCATTGATGCCGACGAGTTGGCCGCCTGTGTCAAGGATTGGCGAGACCCGGATAGCACCGAGTCCGAGCCAAATGGTGCCGAGGAGACTTACTATCAAAGTCTGGAAAATCCCTACCACTGTAAAAATGGTAGCTTCCAGACCATCGAGGAGTTACTCTTAGTCAAGGGAGTGACCCCTGAGATCTTCTCAAATCTCCAGGATCTAATAACCGTCTATGGAGATGGTAAAGTTAACATCAACACCGCCCCAGGGGAAGTGTTGGAGGCCTTAGGATTAAAGGAGGAGTTAAGGGACAAAATCCTCTGGTTTCGCCGAGGGGAAGATGGTCTGTTAGGCACTGAGGATGACGGATTTTTTGAAACCGCCAACTATTCCCAGATCAAGACCACCCTGAATAACTTTGAGGAGCTATCCCAGGAGGAGTTGTCTCAAGTGCGTTATTTAAATTATCTCATCTCCCGTGGGCGCATTTCCGTAAGCTCAAGCTATTACAGGATAAACTCAGTTGGGGTCTCCCCAGGGGGAAAGGTGACCAAAGCCATCACTGCCGTGGTTCAGCGGACCGGAAATGGTCTGCCGAGGATAGCCTTCTGGCATGAAGATTAAACTGATAAAGATCAAAGGGATATTATCCCCTATTATCCACTGGGGAAGGGAGTTTAGGGAGATCTTTTTAAAGGTGGGAGGCGCTCTGAAATCCTGGATCAGGTTCCTTGATCTCAAAAGACTACGGGACCTTTTTACCAGGCAAGATTCCATCACTGCCATAGAGATAGGTCCCTGTTGGCTGAAAGTAGCCCAGGTAGAGAGGGGCTCCAAGGCCCCCCAAACCATCCAGCTATGGGCTAAGGAGTTCCCTTCATCCTCTGATGGAGAGATCTCCCAGGCCATCAAAAATCTATTCAGGGACTTAAGGTTAAACCCCAATCATCTGGTCAGTTCCATCCCCAGGGAATCTGTCACCATAAGGTATCTCTCGCTTCCTTCCACCAAGGAGGCAGAGCTTAGGGAGATGGTTGGTTTTCAGGCCTCCAGGCAGGTTCCCTTTAACCCCGAGGATCTGGTCTATGACTACAATGTTATAGGTTCCCCTCAGGAAGGTTATTCCTGGGTAATGCTGGCCATTGCGCAAAAGGAAAGAGTGAAAAGGTGCCTTAAGCTACTCCAGGATGCCGGACTTGAGCCAGAAAGGATCGGACTTAGCGCTGAGGCCCTCCTTGATTTTTATCTTGCCTATAAAAAGAGCCGAAATCAAGCTGAGGATGGCTGTATTGCCCTTATTGATGTCGACCTCTCCTCTACCAGCCTTGAGCTAATCGAGGAGGGGAAGCTCCTCTATACCCGGAGCATCCCTCTGGGGATTTACCATCTTCTCCAGGGGAAGAAAAGCGAATCTCTGAGTGAGCTCCTTAAGGAGATAGGGCTCTCCTTGAGGGCATACCAAAAGGAGAAAAGAGGGGAAAAACCGGAAAAGCTTGTTTTGGGCAAGAGCCCTCTTCTCCCTCAACTGAAGAGAGAACTGAAAAAGGAGATTGGCCTGCCTGTTGAAGTTATCGACCCCTTTAAAGAAGTTGGGGGAGAAATTCCCAAGGCCTGGAGTCAGAAGATTTCCCCTCTTTCGGTTTTGGGGTTGGCGGTTGGTCACCCCGGGAAGACCATGGATCTCCTCCCCCAAGAGGTAAAGGAGAAGAGGAGGGTTCAGATCAAAAAAAGGGAGCTTATCAGGATGGGCCTTACCCTGAGCTTGACGGTTGCAGTCTCCTTAGCCCTCTTCTACCACAACACCCTGGAACAAAACTCCTACTTGAACTATCTCACCTCCCAGGTTGAGCTCACCCAGCCCCTGGCCAGGAGGGTGGAACTAATGAAAGAGAGGGTTGATCTCTTCCAGAACCAGATGGATAGAAGAGGTTCTGTCCTGGATGTGCTCAGGGAGCTATACCGGATAATCCCTCACTCCATCTCCCTGCGCACCTTCATCTACGAGAAGAACCGATCGGTGACCTTAAAGGGGTCGGCCAAGGCCCTCTCCGACTGTTTCGAGCTTATCCCCAAATTGGAGGCCTCCCCCCTGTTTACGGGAGTAACTGTAAAATATGCCAGCAAGAGGAAGATGGGCAAGGGGGAACTGACCGATTTCCAGATCTCCTTTTATGTCACCAAGGAGGGAAGTTGACCATCCTAAACCTTTCCAAGGGAGAGAGGAATATCCTCTACCTGTGTCTCTTGGTAATCCTCTCCAGCCTCCTTTACACTACTCTGGTTGAGCCAGGGGTGAGAAGGTGGAGGGTGAGAAGGGAGAGGATATCTGCCCAGGAGCTAAGGTTGGAGAAAAACCTCAAAATAATAGCCAAGAGGAAGGCTATAGAAGGCTGCTACCAGGGCTATTCCGATAGGTTCAAGTCCCAGGGCACAGAGGAGGAGGAGATGGCCAAAATGTTGAAGGAGATCGAGACCTTAGCCGGAGACTTAGTGCACATCACGGACATAAAGCCCAGGCCGGCCAAGGAGAAGGGGTTTTATAGGCAATACAGCGTGGAGATAGAATATGAGGCCCCAATCAGGCCCTTGACTCAATTCATCTATGGGCTACAGAACTCCCCCCAGATGTTCAAGATCACCCAACTCCAACTCAATGCCAAGGGGCCTGATAAGTTGAAGGGCTGGATGCTGGCCACCAAGGTCTCCATCCCTTAACGATAAACGGGTAATAGTCACCACGGAGTACCCTAGCACAGCAAAGCTGCAAACAAACAGCAGCCACGGATTTCACTGATAGAAAGAAACTACTTAGCGCTCCAGGTATTCTTCTACCCGGCTTTAACCGAGGGTTTTCTCACCACGGATAACCACGGAGCCACACAGTGGTAACATCTTGAATCGTTGAAGGTTTCTGATTGTAGGGATAAGTCTTTAGACTTGTCCGAGGAGGCGGACAGACCTGAAGGTCTGTCCCTACCCAACAATACAGGAGCCCGCTAGTCCCAAGAGATTGTCTCAATTCGCTATCAGTTTATGAATAATTCGGGTTAAAGATATACCGCTCTCGCCAAGGCAACCTGAAAAACTTTGTTAAAAAAACAAGATCTTGCAGAATTGTAGTGCAGAAAAACAGGGATCAGTCTTCAGGGATCAGGAATAGCCAGCATAAGTTTCGTTTTTAATTCTCAATTCTTAATTGCTTTTTTCCGTGAGATTTCGTGGTGAACACTAACATGAAGAAGAGGTTTTTCAAATTCTTTACCCAGAGGGTTAAGCGTCTCCCCTCTTTTAAGCTTGGCCCCATAAAGTCCCTCTGGCCAGACGATAAACTTCACCTGTCCAACCGCCTGCTCTTCCTGGTGCTTGTTGGCCTGTCAGCCTATTTTATCCTCGACCTCTTAAGTCCCAAGCCGGAAAAGAGCCTATCAGTAGCCACAAATCTCGTCAGGAGACAAGCCAAGGGAAAAGAGGCTTCCCCGGATCTTAAACCTTACTCCTTTTATGCCCAATCCATTGGAGGCTGGCCGCTCTTTGGACTGAGGGAAAGATCGGCTCCCAAATCCCGGGAGGTCCAGAAGCCTGCGGTCACCCTAAATAAGCTAATGGCAAATCTTAGTCTGATGGGTATAATCGGGGGCAAAGAGCCCCAGGCCATCATCTGGGACAGGAAAAGCAAGAGAACCTATTATCTCAAAGAGGGACAGTACTTGGATGAGATTATGATCCAGGAGATAAAAAAGGGAAAGGTGATCCTAAAGTATAAAGATGAAACCACCGAACTGGTGCTCTGAATAAGGAGAACAGTTTCCAGGGATCAGGGAGTCAGATGCTCTTTCATTCTTAATTCTTAATTTTACATTCGAAGCTTACCAGACCCCTGTCAACCGTGCCATTTCGGAATTTTCTAAGAAATTCCGAACTGTGGGGGTTGTTTGAAGGGGGTATGCCCCCTTCAAGGGTGACAGCTCCAGAATCCGAGCGAGTGCAGGATTGCGGAGCGCCAGAGGGTCGAGAGACCCTATGGATGAAGTTAGCGACCGAAGGGAGCTAAGTTCACAAATAAGGAGATGCTATGAGCCGAAAAATGATAGTCTGCGCAGCCCTTCTTTTCTTCTTTGCCCTCAGCCTGAGGGGCTTTGGTCAGGAGGGTCCTCCCACCCCGGCAAATACTCTTACCTTGGAACTAAAGAATATGGATATCCTGGATGTTCTCAAAATCCTCTCCGAAAAGGGGAATTTGAATATAGTGGCTGAAAGCGATGTTAAGGGAAGGGTTACCTTATTCTTGGAGGGTGTGAAGGTGATGGATGTTTTGGACATCATCGTAGAAAGCAACAATCTGGCCTATGTCAAGGAGAGGAACCTGATCAGGGTAATGAAAGAGGGAAAATACGAGCAGCTCTTTGGCACAAAGTTCCACGATCGATCCCAGTTGAAGGTCTTTAAACTAAGCCATGTGAATGCCAAGGATGCCAGCACTGCTTTGACCCATCTAAAAACAAAGGGCGGCAAAATGGTGGTGGACCAGAGGATGAACACCCTCATCGTTATCGATGCCCCTGGGGCGATAAGGAGGATGAAAAAGGCCCTGAAGGAGATAGATCTCCCCCTGACCACTGAGGTCTTTGATCTGAGGTTTACCACCCCTGGGGTAGTGGAGAAAGCGGTAAAGCCGATCCTCTCTCCCCAGGCCAGGATTAGCTCAGACCCCCAGACGAATAAGCTCATCATCACCGATACCAGGCAGAACCTGGAAAGGGCCAGGGAAATGATCAGCCAGTATGATCTTAAACCTCACACCCAGACCGAGATCTTCACCCTCAATTACGCCGATTACAAGAAGATAGGGGCCAAGATCGCCAAGGAGCTTACCAAAGGGGTGGGAAGAGTTCACGCAGATGAGAAAACCAGCAAGCTAATTGTCACCGACCTTCCGGAGCCACTAAAAAGCATAAGGGAAATCATCAAGGCCCTGGACGAGAAGACCAGGGAGGTGCTCATCGAGGCCAAGATAATCCAGATCTCCCTATCTGACGAGCACAAGATGGGGGTGAACTGGGAGGCTCTCACCTCCAGGCTGAACCGGATGGAGCTCAAGGGGCGGTTTAACATCTTGGGGGAGAGCGAATCCGGAGTCCGGGCTACCACAGGGGTCTTAAGCGAGCACGGCTATACGGGAATGTTGGAGCTCTTGGAGACGGTGGGGGAGACGAAGCTTCTCTCCACCCCCAGGCTTACTGCCCTCGACAACCAGGAGGCCAGGATCTTAGTGGGAAGCAAGATCCCCTATAAGACTATAGAGACCAGGGAACAGGATGGTGTTATCCATACCTACGAGAAGGTAATTATGGTGGATGTGGGGGTGAAGCTTTATGTCACCCCCAGGATAAATGAGAAGGGCTTTATCCTAATGAAGATAAAACCAGAGGTGAGCTCGGTGACCAGCTTCACCGATGGGATACCCATCGTGGAGACCTCTCAGACCGAGACCTCGGTGCTGGTCAAGGATGGGGTGACCATAGTCATCGCCGGCCTGATTAAAGATGAGAGGATAAAGACAGTGAAGAAGGTCCCCATCTTAGGGAGCATCCCCCTCCTGGGTATACCCTTCAGAAGCACTCAGGAAAAACTGGTAAAGACGGAACTTGTTATCTTCCTCACCCCCCACATCATATCTGGGGATGTATCTACTGAGGAGCAATACAAGCTGGAGCAGGAGAGATAATATGTTAAGCCAATCTCCCCCCTTGGGAAAGCTCTTGTTGGAGAAGGGGCTCATTAGCCAGGAGGCTCTGGATAGGGCCCTTGCCGAGCAGGAGAAGAATGGCGAGCTTTTGGGAAGGATACTGGTAAGAGGTGGAGTTATCTCTGAGGATGACCTCCTTCCCGTTCTCTCTGCTCAACTGGGGATCCCCTATGTGATGATAAAGAGGGAGAGGGTTGATCCCAAGCTAATAGAGAAGGTTCCGGCCAAGTACACCCACCACTACAGGTTCATCCCCCTGAATCTGGAGGATGGAACCCTGAGCATTGCCACCGCCGATCCCCTTGACCTGCAGAGCCTTGACGATCTGAGCCTCTTTCTGGGTTTGAAGATAAAGCCCTTTCTAGGAGGGGAGAAGGGGATAGAGGAGGGGTTGAAGAGATACTATGGCATAGGTGCGGAGACCGTGGAGAAGATAATCGGCCAGGAGGGAGCAAGCTCTGATCTGGCCCTTCCTGAGATAGCCACCGAGGATATAGAGGATCTGGCCCAGGATGCCTCCATCATAAAGTTCGTCAACCAGATACTGCTTGAGGCCTTCAGGGAGAGGGCAACAGATATTCATATAGAGCCATTCCAGGATGAGCTGAGGATCAGATATCGCATAGACGGCATCCTATACGATGCCAATGTCCCTCCCAACATCAAATACTTCCATCGGGCCATAGTCTCCAGGATAAAGATAATGGCCAACCTGAACATAGCCGAGAGGAGGCTTCCCCAGGATGGGAGGGTAAAGGTAAAGGTGGGCCAAGCCCAGCTTGACCTGAGGATATCCATCCTCCCCACCCCCTTTGGCGAGACCGTGGACATCAGGCTTTTATCCACCAGCAACATCCTCCTTGGCCTCAGGAAGCTGGGGCTTTTAGATAAGGATCTTTCCATTTTAGAGTCTGTGATTAAGCGACCCCATGGTATAATCCTGGTCACTGGCCCCACAGGAAGCGGAAAGACGACAACCCTCTACTCCTGCTTGAGCAAGATAAACAAATCCGAGAGGAAGATCATCACCATCGAGGACCCCATAGAATATCAGTTGAGGGGGATCACCCAGATTCAAGTCCTTCCCAAGATAGGCCTCACCTTTGCCCAGGGTCTGAGGTCAATGCTAAGGCACGACCCGGACATAATGATGGTGGGGGAGATCAGGGACTTTGAAACCGCTGAGATAGCCATCCAGGTGGCCCTCACCGGTCATCTGGTCTTCAGCACTGTGCACACAAACGATGCGGGCAGCACGGTTACCAGGCTAATTGATATGGGGGTTGAGCCCTATCTGATCTCCTCTTCAGTAGAGCTGATCATTGCCCAGAGACTGGTCAGGCTCTGCTGCCCCTATTGCAAGGAGGAGGTGGTCATAGGGGAGGAGTTTATCAAAGAGCCGGGGATAGAGCCTCTATTGAAGAAGGGGGTTGCCTGGGAGGGTCGGGGATGTGAGCGATGCAAGTTCACCGGATACAGGGGAAGGACGGGGATCTACGAATTTCTGGTGGTCACCGACCCGATCAGAGACCTGATCTTAAGAGGAGTGCCGGCCAACAAGATCAAGGAGGAGGCCCTGGCCCAGGGGATGAGGACCCTGAGGCTGGATGGCTTTGAGAAGGTGAGGCTGGGCCTCACGGCCATCAGCGAGGTGATCAGGGTCACCCAACAGGAGAGGGCCGAGGGATAAGATGCCAGAGTTCTGCTACAAGGCCAAAGGAGGGCCAGGAAAGATAGTCGAGGGCAACCTACAGGCGGAGACCCAGGCGGCGGTAATAGAGAAGCTGAGCCAGCTGGGCTATTTCCCCCTCTCTGTGGCAAAGGTGGAGAAGAGGGAAAAGCGAAAGTTCTCCCTCAGGCTCTTGAAAAGGGTCAGGCGGCGGGATCTGTCTATCTTCACCCGTCAGCTCTCCGACCTCTTGGAGTCAGGCCTTACCCTGCTTGAGGCCCTAAAGGTCATCGAGAAGCAGACGGAAAACAGACAATTAAAAGAAGCCCTGGGGGAGATGGCCCAGGAGATAAGGGATGGGAAGAGACTCTCGGAGTCTATGTCCAGGAGGCCAAGGGTATTCCCTCCCCTCTGTGTGAATATGGTTAGATCTGGGGAGGTGGGTGGGATGCTGGAGGAAGTCTTAAGGAGGCTCTCCGACTTCTTAGAGAGGGATGAGGAGCTGCTGAGCAAGCTCCGGGCTGCTATGGCCTATCCAATTCTCATGGCCTCGGTGGGAATCTTGACCATCTTCGTCCTTCTCACCTTTGTCATCCCCAAGCTTGTCTCCATGTTTGAGGAGATGGGCCAGGTCCTGCCCCTTCCCACCAGAATCCTCATCGGGACAAGCGATCTCCTCACCCATTACGGCTGGCTGCTGGCCCTCTTTCTTGCCCTATGCTATTTCTTCCTGAGAAGGGAGTCCAAGACCTCCAAGGGAAAGCTATTTATGGATAAACTGAGGCTGAAGCTACCCTTGTTGGGAGAGTTCTTCCGCAAGACGGAGATCTCCAGGTTCAGCAGGACCCTGGGTACTCTGTTACAAAATGGCATCCCCATCTTGGAGTCGTTGAAGGTGGTGGCCGGCTCCATGCAAAGCCCCATCCTCAAGGGGGAGATAGAGACCGTCCACCGGCAGTTGACCCAGGGGGAGAAGCTGGGGCCAAGCCTGAGGAAATGCCCCCACTTCCCTATTTTTGTCACCAATATGATCTCGGTGGGGGAGGAGAGCAACCTCTTAGAGAGGGCACTTTTCAAGGTGGCCGACTCCTATGATCGAGACTTAGAGAGGTCGGTCAAGCAGATGACCTCACTTCTGGAGCCTATTATGATCCTCCTTATGGGCTCTGTGGTGGCCTTCATCGTCATCTCAATGATGCTCCCCATCTTCCAGATAGACCTCATGGCCCAGTAGCTTCGTCTATGTCGTCAGGCCTTGGGATGGGATAAGAAAAATCAAATTTTGGCCCTTGACAAATCCAACCTGATGAGTAAATTTATAGCATCAGAATTTCCTTTTTTGAAATTAGGGTAACAGTTCACCACGGATCCTCACGGAATTACACATATGACTTTTATCAGCGAGGGAGCTCGACGAAAATCTCATTGGGTTTTCCAGTGGCTAAAGATTGCTCGCAATGACGTGGAATGAAGCCTGTCATTGCGAGGCACTGAAAGTGCCGAAGCAATCTATCTGGATAGTATAGGAATTCCCATTTTTTGGACAGGATATACAGGATTGTTAAGATATAAGGAATATAAAGAAATCATGTAAATCCTGTCAGAAAAGCCCCGCCGATTACGGCTAAGTTCAAACAAGGGAGGAGAAAATGGGCACCTGGTTTAAAAGGTATAGTGGAATAGCTGGGGTGTTTGTAACCTTTTCTATGTTGTTGATTGCTATTCCTTCAATAGTCAAAGGCGATAGTTTTGAGCCTCCACCTCCTTCAGTTCCTTTTTCACCTCAGGTGGGGAATGTGGCCGATAATGTCGATTTATTTACCGGAGATCTCTCTCTTACAAATAACCTGATGACTTTACCTGGCAGAAATGGTTTGGATCTACCGGTTGCCGCTTTCTATAGAAGCAGTGTAGGCTACAAAACCTTTGGCCCGGGTGGACACGCTTTCTGGGTAGGGTTAGGCTGGAGGATGGGTTTCGGCCATATCAGGGCAGATTTAAAGGAAACTTTCGACATTTCGGATGATGAATTCTACTACATCGGCCCCCGTGGTGGTTCGGTGAAAATAATAGAGACGGGAGAAGGTTTCCAATTAGAGAAATGCAGATTCTGGAGGATTGAAAGTGAAATCAGCGGTGGCAGGATAGAAAATTGGATTATATATCATCCCGATGGTACCAAGTACACCTTTGGCAATAACCACTTTATTTCTTGGGGGGTCGATAGTACCTGGGTGACACAGAACTACCTTTGGGATTTAACCAAGATCGAAGATCCAGAGGGGAATACAATTCGGATAACTTACTATAACGACATAGACTCATGGCCGGGCAAAGCCCAGGCTCCCACCTATACTAGGGCTTCTTATCCAGATAAGATATACGACTCGACAGGCAGGACAATAGTATTTGAGTGGGAGGAAAGAGAGCATGATGGGGTTGGTGACGAATGGGGGGTGTTTGGCTACAACGATCTTCTCCGTCGGCTTACTATAAGAGATGAGGACTGGTCAGATATAAGGATCTTCCATTTCAATTACGGATATATGCGAAGTTACGATTGGAGTTACCGGCTGATTCTCACCTCGATAACCGAATTTTCTGCAGACGGGGACAGCCTACCATCTACCAGATTCACATATTGGGGCAGAGAATACGATCAGGGAGGGACTCTGAAGAGGATAACCTACCCTACGGGTGCTACCA
Source organism: Candidatus Zixiibacteriota bacterium (assembly GCA_030670005.1). GTDB lineage: Bacteria > SM23-81 > DAOVCL01 > DAOVCL01 > DAOVCL01 > DAOVCL01. Next base: position 12,838 of record DAOVCL010000015.1, read on the forward strand.
AGACCTTTAGCTATGAAAGTCGCCCAACAAACTGTGATCCTTTTTCATTTTGCAGGGTAGATACAGTAACAGTTAGTGATCCTATGGGGAATGACACAATCCAGACAACCTATGCTTATGGGGATATAGTGGAAATCCGCATTGGCGATGAGCGGACTGACTGTTACTTTGGGCATACAGATGTTACTGTTGATCTCCCCGGTAGTTCGGGGGAGGTCCACTATCTCTTTGAAACCGATACAATCACCCACTTAGAGGGATACCCAACCGAGATAAAATACTATGAAGAGGGGACGACGGACTCGGTGAAAAGCACAAATTATACCTGGGAGGCCCATTCTGTTGATGAGGGAGTCTACCACCGGAGGTTGAAAGAAGCGGTAAGTTATTTGTGGTTTGGTCCTCGTTATTTCCAAACGAAAACTACATTAAGCTACAATAACACCAATGGCCTACCTGACACGGCTTGTGTCCTGGGAAGTGACGGCAAGTTGAAGGTAATCACTGCCAGGTACGCCTACGAGAAATATCCTGATATGAAGGATGAGGCATATATGATCAGCCAGGTCTATTCCACCACGGTCTCCACCCAAAGTGGGGCGGTCAAATCGAGGAAATGGACTGCCTGGAAAAAGGATAGCTTCTGGCATCCGGACACGGTCTATCTCTGGAAGGGTGATGGAAGTCCAACTGATACAACTGCCCCCGATAACCCCGCAACTGAGGCCCTTATGGTCAAAAGCCTCGATGAGTTTGACTCCCACGGCAATCTCCTGCAGTCCACCGATGCCAATGGTAACATAACCAAGTTTTACTATGGAAGCAACCAAACCCCCTTTGATACCAATGGCGTCTATCTCACGGCGGTTCAAGGGGTTCAGAGTGATATAGATGACCCCCTCAACCCGAATGATGACCTCTTCACCAAATATCAATATGATTATGGTTTGGGAAAGCTAACTGCTATGGTTGATGCTAACGGGGATTCAACCCATTATCTCTACGATGGATTTGGCAGGCTATCTGAGACCAGAAACAATGACAACCAAGTTCTTGCCCGCTACAGATGTTATCTCTCCAGGGAGGGAAATGGGGAGTTTAACCCCTCAGATCCCAACTGGATGCAGACCACAACCTACCGCAGCGCCACCGACTCCTCGGTCTCCCGGGTTTATTCAGACGGCTTGGGCCGCGCGATCCAGGCTCTGGCCCGGGAGAGTGGTCAAGATGTAATCATATCCCAGAAGGTATATGACCATTCAGGTAGGCTTGCTGTGGTCACCAAGCCGGCTTCTGTCTCCGCCTCAGATCTTGGCTTCAGGCCGGGTTTCATCCCCCAGGGTTGGATCATTGGGAATCCGATGAGCTCTGGTGAGCTTTCTGAGTATTACGATGGAGACCCTGGCCCGAATTGCAACGGTTATCCCTATTCACAGACCCAATTCTCTGATGATCCTCTTGGCCGGGTGGAGAGCATCGGTGCACCGGGAGATGATTTCAGGATAGGCAGCGGACACGAGGTTGGGTATGAGTATGGCACCAACTCCTCAAATGAGGTCAAAGGCTGGGATGCAAACCAGCTCTTTAAGACCTCGGTGGTTGACGAGAATGGCAAAAAGGGCCAAAGCTTCGTGGACAAGTACGGCCGACAGGTGGCCACCAAGGGCGATTCCGGGGGTTTAACCCTGGTGACAACCTATGGATACGACTTCCTTGGCCGGCTAACCAGGATTGTGCCTCCCAACTACCACAATCCTCCCTCAGGCTCAGACTCCACCGACTGGGTGACTACTATGACCTACAACCATCTTGGCCGGTTGACCTCCAAGCTAACCCCTGATGATAGCACAGTAGAGTATCTATACGACAAAAATGGCAATCTGAGGTTTTTGCGGGATGCCAAGCAATCCAATGCTGTGCAGATGACTTATCTTATTTATGACGATCTCAATAGGCTGATTGAGATAGGTGTCTGTAGCGACACCTACTTCACCCAAGAATATGCAGATGGCACCCTTCCAGGGACTGAAACCGGTATCGATAACGAAAGAGCGGTATACGATTATGATAATCCTCCAAGCGGGGGGCGGAACTGCAAGGGCAGGCTGGCTAAAGCATTATACAGGCCTGATCCATCCAGTTGGGGAGGGACCGTCTACTCCTATGACGAGGAGGGGAGGATGGAATGGGCTAAACAGTATTTCCCAGAAAACCAACCGGGGGAGAAGACTACCTTTTATGAATATGACAGAGGGGGAAACCTCACCCAGCTAACCTATCCGGATAGTGGTGTGGTCAGCTACCAGTACGACCCTGCTGGCAGATTGTCCCAGGTAGGAGATGGTTCCACTCCGGACAGATACGCCACCTATAGCTGGTGGCCGACTTCCCAAGTGAAGACGATGCTTCTCGGGCCAAACGGAGCAGCCCAGAAGGTTGATTACACTTATAATACAAGGGATTGGTTGAAAAGGATTAACGATCCCGATGATTTCTTGGATTCACCGGTCGATGATAGGTTTGGATTGGCTTTGAACTATTACAACCCTGATGGCCAATACCAAGCCAACTGGGAGGCCCAATACAATGGCAACATCGCTCAGATAAAGTGGGAGACAGAAAACGGGGCAATCCTCCTAAACGAACCCCTCTACAACTTCCGATATGATGGCGTCAACCGCTTGACTCTGGCCGACTATGATAACTCCGAAAACGAGAGTGACAATAATAACGGTTTTGATGTGCGCAGTATCAATTATGATGCCAATGGAAATCTGAGAACTCTCAATAGGTATGGAGATGGAGGTGGGCTTACTGACTACATCTATACCTATTATCAGGGGAGAAACCAGCTAAAGAATACGGATAATTCTCCAGATGAGGATTATGTCTACGATCCCAATGGCAATCTCATCTTCAGGACCAGGGGGAGCGAAACGGATACATTCAGCTATGATTATAGGAATCTGCTTGCCCAGGCCACCACTTCCATCGCCCTCTATTCATTTAGCTACGACGCTGATGGTAGAAGAGTGAAGAAGGCCTATCAACCCAGGGTGGCTGATTATCCGACGGCAAACGCCATCTATGTGCGCAATGGACTGGATGTGATCTATGAGGAGAAAAAAGAGACTCTACCAACGTTTATCCGCGGTGATGTGGCATCTGATTGTGGAGATGGCCAGATAACTATGGCCGATGGACTTTTGATATTGAATTACTTCTTTGAGGGGGCACCTCTGTGTTGCCTGGATGCTGGTGATGTAGACGATAGTGGGGTAATTACTCTGGGAGATGGCTTGCGACTTCTGAATTATTTCTTTTCTGGGGATACCACACTTGCTCCTGAGCCTCCATTTCCCGATTGTGGCCTTGACCCCACACCTGATAGTTTGGATTGCCTCTGGCACAAATACTGCATGGGTAATGGGCGAGGCCTGGCCTATGAACCACCAGTAAGCATGGAGGGAGCGCCAAACAGATTGGTCGTTGGAGAGGCAGAGATCTCCAAGGATGGAGTGGCAGTTGTTCCCGTTGATTTGGTCAATTCAGAGCCCTTGTGCGGTTTTGAATACACCATTGCCTACGATCCCAAGCTTATAACTGCCAAGGCAGTGGACAATAGCGGATTGATTACTGAGAAGTTTGATTTCTTTGCTCCTCACATCGATGTTGAAGCTGGGAAGATCAAGGTTGGCAATGTGCCGGACCTGGAGATGAAGGATTTGCTAAAAGCCGGCAAATACAGGGTAGCTAATATTAGCTTTCAATTGCTTGTGGATGAGCTTAAAGCCCCTATGCCTCTGGAACTGGAGAATGTGGCCCTTTATGATTCTTTGGTGAACCAGTTGCCTACAGAATGGATAGACGGTTCAGACTATACTACACTCGATAATTCTGAGGATGAAGATGTTGCCGGCGATGGTGCTCCTGTTAGAATGTCATCTACTATTTCTAGCCAAATCTGTTATATCTATGCTGGGAGCCAGAGGATAGCGAAGGTAGTAGAGGGGCAGGTCTATTTCTACCTCTGTGATCATCTGGGGAGCGTAAGGGTGATAACCGATGAGTTGGGGAATGTGGAAAATACCTATGATTACTATCCTTTCGGCTTAATTCAGAGCCAGACCGAAAATACAAGCAATACCTACAGGTTCACCGGTCAGGAGTGGGATGAAGGGTATGACACCTACCACTTCTGGGCCAGAGGGTATGACCCAGAGATCGGCAGATGGACTGGGGTTGATCCCCTCATCTACCCCAGCCAGAGCCCTTATAACTACTGCTTTAACAGCCCTGTGAATTACACAGATCCCAGTGGGATGGGATCAGAGGGTCCATTAATTCAATTATATTTTGACGGATACGGATACGATGAGGGTGGCGGTTATATTTATACCGTTGATGGTGTTCAGGTACCAAGATGGCTTGCTTGGACCTATATGATGTCAGGAGAAGTGGATTGGGGGCAATCGTACTTCCCCACTGGGTGGTCCGCAGGACAGAGAGGGCGTTGGGAGAGAAGGGGCCTGCCAGGTGGCAATGCGGGAAAGGTGACATACTTCAAACCAGGAGAAGCTGGGGAATGGCGGCCTGTTGAAGTCGTAGCGTATTACGAATGGGTCTGGGGGCCCAGTGGAATAGGTGGCGTAAATTGGACAAATCTTGGGTTCGATAGGCAGGATCCGTATTTTAGCAGTTGGCATCTCAATATTTACCACAATATTAGGCACGGAACCGCACATGATGTTGGTTCTAACCGAACTATAACCACAGGTCCAGGAGGAGTAGCAATAACAACCTCTTATGGCCCCTTTTCAGCCACTACTGACTTCCGGAATGTCTCTTACTCCCTTCAGCTAAGCAATTTAACTATCAGTATAAATCTCATCTCCCCTCCAAGCGTTGAGTTTGGTATCTCCCAGGCCAATTACGGGCTCTTCAGTGAGTCCACCTGGGAGTTTCAGTATACCTGGTTGGGATTAGGGGTAGGAGCAGCAGCGGCACCAGTAGCATATCTCGCCTACAAAGCAGGAGCAGCCTTTGGAATAGGATATGGTGTCTATCGCCTGGGAGAACAGTTCCTCCGACCAGCAGGGGGGCCGTAATATGTTAAGGAAGAGGAAGCTCAGGCCGATAATCATAGCCCTGGTATTGGTGCCAGGGGTGTTGTCCTGGCTCTATTACACCCTCTTCTGGATATACCCACACGATATTGACGGATATTTCAGACCTCCTGAGAGTAGAAAGGTGGAAGAGGAACGGTTCATGGCCTCCATAGCCCACTTTGACCTACCTAAAGGCTTTACCATACCACATGAATATCACAAATGGGGCGTCAATGTGGAATATCAGTATCCCTTTGATCCTTTACCTCCGGATAGCACTAACAAACTGATCTATGCCGAGAACGACAGCACCAAGGAGATGCTCATAGTCTCTCAGCAGAGGGAACATATGGGGGTGGATTTAAATGAGGCAACCACAGAAGTGGGGAAGATAGGCCGTTCATTCACGGTTGCGAGGCCTGAGATAAGCTACTGTTTCTCCGTCCATTATCATATCCCCCTCTTCCACTATGATGATATGAGGGGAAGTGGCAACGATCTGATCATCAAGGGAATGGATGTGGAGAGAAGGGAGGACTATGAGACCCCCTGGGCCCAAATCCTTTATTATTATGGTAAGTTTCAGACCGAAGGCCTGACAGAGAAATACACGGTTGGATTCTTGAAGAGCCATAAGAAGTGGTTGATCTTTGAATCACCCTTTCAGGTCTTTGCCTACCGTTACCCCCAGCAGGGGGCAATAGCCATAGTCAAGTCCAAAGCTACAGGCAAGTCCCTGCTAATAGCCTGCAGTGCCCCTGAGTATGGGATCTTTAGGGGACAGGTCTTCAAAAAATTCCTGGGAACAATAAGGGACTTTTAAAAGACCCCCCGTCCTGAAAAGCTCACACCCCGTTGGGGTTTGCCCGTTCCGTGGTCAGGAAGGCGAACTGCCTTTCATAAAGCTCGTAATCCTTTGCTATAAGGGGTGGTGGTGAATTTTTGTAGG
>DAOVCL010000094.1 GCA_030670005.1 Candidatus Zixiibacteriota bacterium
CCTGAGCAACTCAACTCGCTCTTCTGTGTTATCCAACAAGGTGCTGACCTTAAAGTGAAAAGGAGCAAATACGTTTATACTTTGAGTTTGGCCGTTTTTCTATTCTTGGTAGTTGGCCAAATATATGCAGAGAAGAATGTCATCAAATCTGGAGGAAGTTGTGACTTAAGTATTTGGACTGAAAAAGAGGATTTTTTAGTCCATGAGCCAATCTGGACTTACATGAGGTTGACCAATAACAGCGCGGAGACACTCTACGTAAATGCATCTTCTCTTCCCCAGGGTTTGAGGGTAAAAGCCATAAGAGGTAGGGAAGTCTCTCAGTATTTTCATTCAGGGGCCACTGGTAGACCTGGAACGAAACCGGGGGAATCTTTTGTGAAGTGGGTGGATTTAACAGGGTGGTGGGGCATTATGAGGGTTGAGATCTCTGATGGCTGGCGTTTTATTCCTGCTGGGCGCTATCTGGTGTGGATAGAAAAGCATTGTCCGCAAGCGGAGTCCAATGTTATAAAGTCTAATACTATTGAGATCACTGTCTCAGAGCCAAAAGGAGAGGAGTTGGCGGCATGGAACTTACTCACAGAAGCGTCAAGGCTGCAGGGGGGAAATAAGGGAGTAGCTTACAAAAGATTTGAGGAGTTAGTAGATAAATACCCTCATAGTGTTTATGCCCCAAAAGCCCTTGATAGAGCTGCTGGGTGTTATACTTATGTGGATGGTGAAGAGGAAAAAGCATTACAGAAATTCAGGGAATTATTGGAGAAGTATCCAGAATCACCTTATTATCTTCCCGCAATTGCTTGTATCGAACTCATCTACGAAAATGATAAGGATAAGGCTGGTGCTCTCAAGGAGATGAGAGAATTAATGAAGAAACATCCGAATAGCAAAATTGCGGACCGCGTAAGAAGGGGAATACGGTATATAGAAAAATGGTAATTTGTATCGAAAAATGAGATGGTAACCGGATTTTTGGGGATGCTCCGATCAGATAGGGATCTCTCCACTGGGCCATCAACTATCTAAAATGAAACCAGGAGGTTCTATGATGTCCAATAAGCCTCTTAAAATAGCGCTCTTCTTATCAGCTTTCTTCCTTTTGCTTACCATTTTTGTTCCTTCTTATTTAGTCTGCAGACCTAGGGGTCCTTATACCGTGAGGCTTTCTGATAAGCAAAAGATCTATCTTTTGATAGACCTGCTTAGGAAAGGGGTAAAGCGGCAGAAGGCAGGAAAGATAGCTGAGGTTATGGCTCCTGATTTTGTCAGTGGGAGCAAAAGTCTGGGCAAGGAGAAACTCAAGGGGAAGTTGAGCGATTTGTTTGCCAATTCTCAAGAGAGGAGAGAAAGTGTCAGGTTCAAGGAGCTAAAGCCGGTGGGTATGGAGGTGAGTTCAACCTGGGATTTTGAGATAAGGGATGTAAAGATTCATCTACGAGGAAATAGGGCCACGGTGGACTGTGACCTGATTTTCTGGGCGGCAGCCCCGGATCCAAAGGATAAAGACTATCCTTTGGGAAGAAGGGTAAAGGAGACATTTATTTTCTCCAGAAGTGATGATGTCTGGAGACTCTCCCGTGCGGATAAGTTTTTAAATTTCCTCGAAAGTTATGGGGAGATCCCTTTGGATCAGGAAGATGAAGAAACCCCTGCCCTGCCAAGGGGAAGCCCAAAAGAGAGGAAAGGAAGGTGAGGTGAAATGATCTTCAGAAGAATAATCTTATCCCTGGCTATCCTTTTTATGATCCTAATCCTCCCAGTTGATAGTCTACTTTATGCCGATCAAACGACATTAATTCAAGCAGATGTCTTCAAAGGTATTCCTAAATTGACCAGAGGGGTAGCCAACAGTGAATGGAATGTTGACCTTTTCTCCAAGCCTTATTCATCTACACTTTCTTACACTACAAATTATGATCCTCCACATCAGGGAATGAGGCATGCTTTAGTCTTTGTGACTGACCCTTGTTGGAACAGGATAGTCTATTATGATTATGTCTGCAATTGGATTAAGGCATGGGGCAATAGTGATCACCCGGACGCTTTTAATTTCCCCCACGGGATCACCTCGGATGGATATTCCTGGACCCCAAGTAGATTCAATCTATATATCGCAGATACTGGCAATGACAGGATTGTTCACCTGGCTTTAGTCTTTGAGTGGGGGGAGTGTGGTGATCCCACTATCACCTATCAAACTTTCACCGACTTAGTAGAGGGACTAAACGAACCCTATGATGTGGACTTGAACGAAGGTGTGGATATATGGGATAACAGTGATGACTATCTCTGGGTGGCCGATTATGGCAATCAAAAGATAAAAAGGTTCAATCTTATTGATAATGATCATAATGGAATACCCGATGAGATGCCTTTAATCGCCAGTTATGGCGGGTACGGTTCAGGAGTTGGTCAATTCAAATATCCCAGGGCTATTATAAACGGGAGGAATTGGGAGACGGGAAAGAACAACAAATACCTCTATGTGGCGGATGCAGGGAACAATCGAATAGTAAGACTATACAATCCGGTTCCTACCACTATCCAATGGGTGGATACTTATGAGGCGCCTCAAGGATCACATTTGATTTCTTTGGCAACTGATACATATGGCAACCTATGGGTGGCGGATTTCACCAACGGTAAGATCTTGAAGCTTACTCCAGACTTAGAATTGATCACCACAATTGGGAGTATGGGAACTGGGGGTGACCGATTTCTTTATCCCACAGGGTTCTCCACTCCACGAGCATTTCAATATCAAGAGGATTGGTGGCCTGGTTGGATAAGGGGATTTGCAGATGCCAGTATTTCAGAGAAGTGGACGGATAACTCCGGCGGACGACGTTATCTGATGGGGGTGGATGTACTTAATTTAGATATTTCAACAAATGACAATCATACCAATGCCATCTGCAGTTTTACCCTGACAGACCCTGCAAATCTGTCTGTAAAGGTCTATGATCATCCTGGTAATTTAATGGCTACCCTATGTGACAATGAAGAAAGGAATGTAGGGGATCAGAGCTTTTACTGGAGTGCAGGGGATAAATTCTATGCTAAATATACATTTAAAATCACAGCTAAATCACTCTACCAAGAGGGCGGAACCGGTGACCCACTAAACACGGTGGTAAAGGAGGCCAATGTATGGACAGGGGGGAATGTTGTGATAAATCTGCAGGGATACTTGACTCCACGTGGGATTAAAGTGCAACTTGCATATACACCTTTTCTTTCCTGGGAGTACACTGGTCCTGAATCACACAGTGTTTATTACTATTATCTGCATGGTGTTGACCCACATCAGAGTGGCGAAGATTATAATGAATGGCAAAAATGCTTATATCACCAAACCTTTTACACAAATTTTGCCACCTTTTACTGCGAAGAGTATGCCTGGTATTATGTTAAGGCCTATCTTGATGAATTCGGTGGCCCAAAGGTTCGCTCAAATTTACGGGTATTAACCGCTCCCCCTTGTCCCTATGGTTGCCCTTTTGTCTTCACCTGGGATGGAAGAGAGTACCTTGAGGATAACAATATTTTGCCTGCCTCTGAGCTTTCGCCAGGGGAAGGTAATATCATAGACAAATATAAGCTTGAGCATCAACCTGTGGTAAGAGATAAGGAGTATCTTCTCCAGATAAGGGAATTTGAACATGAGCACTCCTATTTAGATCAGGTGAAACTTTTGGCTGTGGATCATCCAGGGGATGTGCTAATCGGGCTAAATCCTGAGGGTGAGATAATTCCCTATAGAAGAATGGTTTTACCCACATCTTGTGTAGACAACAGCGGCAGGGATCACCTGAAGCTGATAAATGGGGTTGATGATCAATGCTTCCAGGGTCACAGGGGTGACTGGCTGGTTCTGGATTTTGGGGTAATTGGGAAAAGGGAGGCTAATCTGGAAACTATTAGTTCTGAGAAGGCGGAGGCCACTATAGCGTTACAAGTTCAGAGGGGGAAGGGGTGGGAGGATGTTGCTTTACTCCATCCCAGGGAGAATTGGTCAGCTCAACTGATAGATCTCTCCCCCTTTGTGGCTGCCGGCAGGGAAAGATTCAAGCTCAGGCTACTCTGGAAGTCAGATCACAAACTGGATTATATAGGTCTGGCCCAGCCTCAGCCGTCTGATCTTAAGGTGCAAGAGTGTCCTTTAAAGTCGGCAGTCCATTCCAGGATAGGTCCGGTAACAAAACACCTGCTTTCCGTTGATGAAAAATATAGCGAGCTAATCCCTGGTGAGCAAATTGATCTTGCCTTTTCTCCCTTGAAACCAACCGAAGGTTATCAGAGGGACTTCATTCTGGTGTCAACTGGATATTATGTTAAAGGTAAAGGATATACCACTTTGCCTAAAGATATTACGGACCATCTGATTCCCACTTCTTTCTCCCTCTCCCAGAACTATCCCAATCCCTTCAACTTAAAAACGGAGATAGGGTATGCTTTGCCAAAGGATAGTTATGTAACTCTTAAAATTTACAATGTTCGGGGGCAGTTGGTGAGGGATTTGGTGGATGAGGAAAAGCGAGTCGGTTACCATAAAGCCTTTTGGGATGGTAAGAATGATAAAGGCGAAGAAATAGCCAGCGGGCTCTATTTTTACTGGATAAAAACTGGAGAATTTGTGAAAACCAGGAAGATGATTTTGCTGAGATAGTTACAAGTGACAAGTCACAGGTCACAAGTGGAAAAACTGAAGTGGATCGGGATCGTGTGAAAGGTGCTGGTTAGATAGAGAGGAGAGATAGAGGCCGTCCCGCCTTGAGTCGTAGCTCGTGATCGGGATCGGCTGTCAGCTTAGAATCTTGACGGGACAATAGGTTGGCGTCAGAATCGGGGTTCTGATGCCTCCCGTGGGTATCCTCATTTTCAACGCAGATAGGGACAGATTTCATAGGAAAATCTTCATAAATCCTGGAGATCTGCGTTCCGCATGATAATAACCTCCCGCAGGTTTGCAGCCTGCGGGAGGTTTGAGCTTGCCTTATCAGGGCAAGAGCCCTACCAGCACAGGAAACATACATCTCCAACTCCCCTGCATTTTCTGAATCAGACTGCCGGAGGGTAAATCCTTCGGCAGTTTTTTAATGATTGCTTTTACATTTCGGAACTTATGGTTATTAGCCTGATTATGCATTAGGAAACCACAAGATTATCACAAGATATTGAAAACAAAAAGCTTACAAAACTTGAATTTAAACCTCCTCTTTCACCCAAAAGGTGAAAACCTACCTTCTCAAAGATTCTTATATAATTTGTGAAAATCCGTGCCCATCTGTGGTTTGGACATATTTGGAAGTTCTCGATCAATGCTGCTTCCGATTTTGCTTGACAGGGGAGGCTTTCTTTTTTATAGTTACTCCAATGGCAGAGAATCTTTATGCAATCATCTTGGCGGGGGGGAGAGGGGAGAGGTTCTGGCCCTGGAGCACAAAGGATAAGCCTAAGCAACTTCTTCCGCTCGTCAGGGACAAGACCATGTTAGAGGAGACGATAGAGAGGATAACCCCTCTGGTCCCTTTAGAGAGAATAAAGGTTGTCACCACGAGGGACTTGGCCCCACAGATTTTGAATGGAATAGACCGAATTAAGGAAGAGAACCTGATTGTAGAACCCTTTGGCCGCAACACCGCGGCGGCAATTGGGTTGGCCGCCCTCTCTCTGGAGGATCCCCAGGCCATAATGCTTATCCTCTCCACCGATCATCTGATCAAACCCCAGGTAAACTTTCTCCGAGCGGTCTCAATGGCGGTGGAGAGGGCTCAGGAAGGCGATTGGCTTCTTACCTTTGGCATAAATCCCACCAGGGCGGAGACAGGTTACGGTTATATCCAGGTAGGGGACCTTTTGGAGGAGGCCGATGGGATTCGGGTATATAAGGCAATAAGGTTCAAGGAAAAGCCAGATGGACTCACCGCTCAGGAATTTTATTACCAGAAAAATGTCTACCTCTGGAATAGTGGGATGTTCGTCTGGAGGATTTCTGTTATCCTCTCTGCTCTAAAAAGATTTCTACCCAAAATCTATGAGGATCTTTCCCAGGTGGTCTCTTCTTCAAGAGAGGGAGCCTTAGATAAGGCCTACTCCGCTTTTCAGCCCATCTCCATCGATCATGGGGTGATGGAGAAGGCGAAAAATGTGCTGGTGGTAAAGGGGGAGTTCTTCTGGGAGGATATAGGCTCCTGGACATCCTTAGACAAAGTCTATCAGAAGAACGGGGATAACAATATAAAATTAGGGAATGTCTGTGCCCTGGATACCTTTGACTCCCTTCTCATTGGTGACCAGGATGGAGTTCTGGCAACCTTGGGGGTCTCTGATCTAATCATTATCAAGACAGAGAAGAGGGTCTTGGTTGCCCACAAGACCAAGGCACAGGAGGTCAAAAGATTGGTGGAAAAGATGGGAGAGGAGGAAAAATTCAGAGGGTTTATCTAATAACAGGGGTCAGTTTACAGGGATCGGGTATCAGGAAAAATCCGTTGCCACTGACGGTTAGCTGACCGCTGATTGCTGACTGCTTACCATTGACTGCTAATTCCCCTTAACTGGTACCCCACACCAATATGTGGGAGACATCTCCTCATGTCGCTAATCAAGGGCAGGAGCCCTACCAGCACAGGAGCTCTCAAAAAGTTATGCAAATTTTCCGTTGGTTTATGAATAGATGGGGGTAAGGATGTTTAAGTTTTTATTACTACGGAGAGCATCAAATTGTTTACTTCCAAGTGTCATTTCGACCGAACGAAGTGAGCGGAGAAATCTGATTTTGCCTGAAACAGATTCCTCGATTCCGCTTCGCTCCACTCGGAATGACATGAGAAATGTAAACTATTTAGTGACCTCAGTGGTAACTATTTTCCTCATCCTCTTTCTGGGGGGATGCCTTCCCCCTTCAGAGGGGGAGAAGGCCAGGGATCCTCGCACCGTAGGCGAGAAGGATTTTGATCCCCTTAGCTTAGAGGGTTCCTCATATCTGGTAGTTAAGCCTGAGCCCAAGCAGAAGGGAGCGGAGAAGAAGAGGGAAGAGGGGATATTCAAGGGGGAAGAGGGAAGGGTTGCTCGCTACAGAGTGCAGGTCTTTGCCACCACCTACTTGGACCAAGCGGAGGAGTTTGCCCAGAGGGTTAGGGAGAGGGTGGAGGAAAAAGTTTACATCCAGTATGAATCCCCCTTGTATAAGGTGAGGGTGGGAGACTGCCCCACTGAGGAGGAGGCTAAGCTGCTACTGCAAAAGATCTCCCAGGCCGGTTTCCCTCATCCCTGGGTAGTGCGGGTCTCTATCAGTCGAGGTGAGGAGTAAAAGGGAAAAGATAAACCCCCTCGCCCCTTCGCCTCAGATCCTGATTGAGGCTAGAGGAGTGGTCAAGAAGGGGGGAATCGTTTCTCTCCCCACGGAGACCTTCTATGGTTTAGGGGCTGATGGCCTCAATCCGCAGGCGATAAGAAGGATCTACGAGGTAAAGGAAAGGGACATCCATCGTCCCATTCCCCTTCTGATTAGAGATAGAGGCTGCCTTTCCTCGCTGGTGGAGGAGATCCCATCGCTGGGGGAGAGGTTAATGGAGGCCTTCTGGCCAGGTCCCCTCACCCTTATTCTCAAGGCCAGCCCATTGGTCCCTAAGATGGTGGTGAACCCTTCGGGAGGGGTGGGTTTGAGGATCTCATCCTCACCTCTGGTCTCCTCCCTGTTCAGGGAACTGGAGGTTCCCCTTACCGCCACCAGCGCCAATATCTCCGGT
>DAOVCL010000010.1 GCA_030670005.1 Candidatus Zixiibacteriota bacterium
GCTTACTGTAGTTTTACCTTGACAGATCAGGCCGATGTAACAGTGAAAGTATATGACTCAGGAAATAACCTAATAACCACCTTGCGAGACGAAGAGATGGCAACCGGAGCTGTTGGCCCGATTGCCTGGAATGCACATACAAGACCATGGGGCCAATATAAGATAGAGGTGACGGCTGTTTCGCTTTATCAGCTTGGTGGAACTGGCCCTCCGCTAAATGATGTAACCAAAAATGCAAGTGTATGGGTTGGACAAAAGGCTCCGCAAATCACCAGTGGCCCCGCCATTTATTATGGCTCTGACTGTTGTGCAGTGGCGAACCATACCTACACAGTTAGTGTCTATACTAACGACTTGACAGGGGACAATTTCTCTTACAATTGGTGGGTGGATGGTGCTCCAGACTCGATCAAGGGTACCATAACTGGGAGTGGCCGTTCAGTGCAATATAAGGCTCCTGGATCTGGCAAAGGAGGAAAGGACGTTCTTCCTGAAAATAGGATTAATGTTTCAGTAAGTTTTGCTGGTAATTGGGATAGCGACAATACGGGTTGGTTTGGTATCCATAATGGGCCTTGTGAGTGTGGTTGTCCTTTTGTCTTCACCTGGGATGGAAGAGAATACCTTGAGGATAACAATATCTTGCCTTCCTCCGAGCTTTCGCCAGGAGAAGGTAATATCACAGACAAATACAAACTTGGGCATCAACCTGTGGTAAAAGACAAGAGCTATCTTCTCCAGATAAGGGAGTTTGAGCATGAGCACTCCTATTTAGATCAGGTGAAACTGTTGGCTGTGGATCATCCAGGGGATGTGCTAATCGGGCTAAATCCTGAGGGTGAGATAATTCCCTATAGGAGAATAGCTCTACCCTTATCCTGTGTAGACGACAGCGCCAGGGATCGCCTGAAGCTGATAAATGGGGTTGATGACCAATACTTCCAGGGTCACAAGGATAACTGGCTGGTTCTGGGTTTTGGGGGAATTGGGAAAAGGGAGGCAAATCTGGAAACTATTAGTTCCCAGAAGGCGATGGACACTATAGTGTTACAAATTCAGAGGGGGAAGGGGTGGGAAGATGTTGCTTTACTCCACCCCAGGGAGAATTGGTCAGCTCAACTGATAGACCTCTCTCCCTTTGTGGCTGCCGGTAGGGAAAGGTTTAAACTCAGGCTACTCTGGAAGTCAGATCACAAACTGGATTATATAGGTCTGGCCCAGCCTCAGGTATCCGATATTAGAGTGCATGAGTGTCCTTTAAAGTCGGCGGTTCATTCCAGGATAGGTTCGGTAACAAAGCACCTGCTCTCCGTCGATAAAAAATATGCTGAGCTGATCCCCGGTGAAAGTATTGATCTTGCCTATTCTTCTTTGAAACCAAACGAAGGTTATCGGAGGGACTTCATTCTAGTATCAACTGGATATTATGTTAAAGGCAAAAGATACACCCATTTGCCCAAAGATATTAGCGACCATCTGATCCCTACTTCTTTCTCCCTCTCCCAAAACTACCCCAATCCCTTTAACCCAATTACCGAGATCAAGTATGCCTTGCCCAAGGACTGTCGGGTCAAGCTCACCATCTACAACATCCTCGGCCAAAAGGTAATTACCTTGGTGAATGAGCCACAGGCGGCGGGTTACAAGATAGTCCACTGGGACTCCAAAAGCCAATCTGGCAATGAAGTGACCAGCGGGATATACTTTTACAGATTAAAGGCTGGGGATTTTGTGCAGAAGAGGAAGATGGTGCTAATCAGATAGAGATAGAGACGAGAGATGAGAGACCGACCCACCTTGGATCGTAGATCGGGGGTCAGTCACGGAAGCATGAAAACAACCTCCCGCAGATTTCGAAATCTGCGGGAGGTTTCAGTTTACGAAGCTTTGGAACACGAATAGCACGAATAAACGAATCCACACGAATAGATAAAAGGACAGCTCACAGGGACCAGAGATCAGCAGTCAGGTATATGGTCGGCTGTCAGTTGTCAGGGATTTTTCCTGATCCCTGGAAACTGACTCCCGTCAACTGTTCCAGTGCTATTTGTATATTTGTGAGATTCGTGTTCAAGGCTTTATTTATAAAATGTAAATAATCCAGTCGGCAAAACAGAGGTCGGAGTTCCCAAACTGCCGAAGGGCTAACTCTTCGGCAGTTTTTTATGAGCGTTAACGAGGGGCCGTTGCGGAGAGTTCCTAAAGGAGAAATTATCTCCCTAAAAATCCCTTGCTTTTTTAGGTTCGAGGTGGTAAATTTAATGAGATGAGGATACCAATCGAAGAGGTGGAACATATAGCCAGGCTGGCCAGACTCAGGCTCACCAAGGAGGAGAAGGAGAGATACTCTGTTCAGTTGGGGAAGATAATAGAGTATGTGCGGCAGTTGAATGAGCTTGATCTGGCGAGGATTCCACCGACATCCCATGTTGTCCCCCTGAAGAATGTGCTCAGGGAAGATGTGGTGAGGGAGTCCCTTCCTCAGGAGGAGGCCCTGCGCAATGCCCCCCAGAAGGAGAAGGGTTATTTTAAGGTTCCCAAGGTATTGGGTTGAATGGCAACCGGTTCAAAATGCCAATTTGGATACGGTGGTGAGGCATCACCGTATTTTTTAGTAATGCTTCACCACTGACTATACAAAGTAAGGTAACCACGGATAGGCACAGATGGTGTCAGAGTAATCCAGATCGTTCATAAGAGGTTCCCCCGAAACGGCCCGAACGCCCGATGAGAAGATGGTCAGATTCCCTCAACCCGACGGGGAAAGGGGGAAGCGGCAGAATCGGGGTTCTGCCGCCTCGGCTTTGAGTGGGCGGCACTTTTTAATCCTCGACTGAAGTCGGGTAGAAGAATACCTGGAGCCCTAAGTGGTTTTTTCAGTGAAATCCGTGGTTGCTGTTTGGTTGCAGCTTTGCCGCGCTGTGCACATCAGTGTTCATCTCTGATAGTGTCAATTGACCTGATAGATGGTTTCAAATATGTAATTCCGTGAGACTCCGTGGTGAACTGTTACTTTTTTTGTTGACACCTAACCCCATTTAGTGTAGGATAATCCTATGAAAGTCTTGGCTGTGATTCCAGCCCGTTACTCCTCCCTTAGGTTTCCGGGGAAGGCCTTGACCCCAATCAGGGGTAGGCCTATGATCCAATGGGTCTGGGAGAGGGCGAAAGAGGCTTCCCTGGGAGAGGTGATAATAGCCACAGATGATAGAAGGATAGAGGAGGCGGCCCAGGGGTTTGGGGCCCAGGTGGTGATGACCTCCTCTGGCTGCCAGAGCGGTACAGACAGGGTAGCCGAGGTGGCCAGAGGGAAAGGCGCCCCATTGATCGTGAACATCCAGGGTGATGAGCCCCTCATCCCTCCCCAAGCTATCAGGGATGTCATCTCCCCATTTTACGCTGATCCCCAGCTCCAGATGTCCACCTTGGCCTCTCCAATTAAGACCGATGGAGAGCTGAAAAACCCAGATGTGGTGAAGGTTATCGTGGATAGGGAAGGCTTGGCCCTCTACTTCTCTCGTTTACCCATCCCCTACTCCAGGGATGGAGAGGGAACCCAGAAATTATCACATCTGAGGCACATTGGGATTTACGGCTATCGCAGGGAGTTTCTCCTCAGATTCTCCGAGCTTGAACCCTCCCCCTTGGAGAGGGCAGAGAGGCTGGAACAACTGAGGGCCTTAGAGAATGGATACCGCATTAAGGTGGTGACTACAGACTATGCCACGATAAATGTGGATCACCCCCAGGATTTGAAGAGGGTGGAGGAGAGGTTAGCGACCGAAGGGAGCTAAGTTCGAATGAAGAAGGTCAAGTATATCTTCGTCACCGGAGGTGTGGTCTCCTCTCTGGGGAAGGGGTTGGCCTCTGCCTCCCTGGGCAAGCTTCTCCAGGCCAGGGGCCTAAGGGTGAATATGATTAAGTTTGACCCCTACATAAATGTCGACCCGGGGACGATGAACCCCTTCCAGCATGGAGAGGTCTTCGTCACCGATGATGGGGCGGAGACTGATCTGGACCTCGGCCATTATGAGAGATTCTTAGACCAGAATATGGGCCGTCAGAACAATGTCACCGCTGGTCAGATCTATGATGCGGTGATTACTAAGGAGCGACGGGGTGACTACCTTGGGGGAACGGTTCAGGTCATCCCCCACATCACCGACGAGATAAAGGGGAGGATAAGAGGGTTGGAGAAGATGAATGGGAGGGCAGATTTAGTTATCGCCGAGATAGGGGGAACCGTTGGGGATATCGAGAGCCTCCCCTTCTTGGAAGCCATCAGGCAGATGGGGTTGGAGGAGGGGAGAGGTGGGGTGGTCTATGTCCACCTCACCCTTGTCCCCTATATCAAGGCGGCCAGGGAGGTAAAGACCAAGCCCACCCAGCATTCGGTGAGGGAACTTAGGGAGATCGGTATTCAACCTGACATCCTCCTCTGCCGCACAGAGAGGAGGTTAACCAAGGCCTTAAGGGATAAGATTGCCCTCTTCTGCAATGTCACCCCCCAGTCGGTGATAGAGGCCAGGGATGTGGATTCCGTATATGAGGTTCCCCTTATGTTTCATCGGCAAGGCATAGATAATCTCATCTTACGCCAACTTAAACTCAAGGGTGGAGAGCCGGATCTCTCCCAGTGGGAGGAGATGGTGGAGAGGATAAAGTCCCCGTCTAAGAGGGTAAAGATTGTGGTCTGTGGTAAGTATGTTAACCTTTGGGATGCCTACAAGAGTATAAATGAGGCCTTTGTCCATGCGGGGGTGGAGAACGGTCTAGGAGTTGATGTGAAGTGGGTGGACTCCGAGGAACTTATGGAAAGGGGGGCCAGAAGTCTCCTCCGGGGTGCCGACGGGGTTTTAGTCCCCGGCGGATTTGGGGAGAGGGGAATTGAGGGGAAGCTGGAGGCGATAAGGTGGGTGAGGGAGAAGAAGATCCCCTTTTTGGGCATCTGCTTAGGGATGCAGTGTGAGGTGATCGAATATGCCCGCAATGTCTGCGGGCTGCTGGGAGCGAACAGCCTGGAGTTTGATCCCGATACCCCTCATCCGGTGATCCACCTAATGCCAAACCAGGAGAAGGTAAAGGCAAAGGGGGGAACGATGAGGTTAGGTGCCTATCCCTGTAAACTGGTCAAGGGGAGTTTGGCATATAAAGCGTATGGGGATTTGAAGATCAGCGAGAGACATCGCCATAGATATGAATTCAACAACGAGTATCGGGAGATCCTGGCCAAATCTGGCCTGAGAATTAGCGGTCTCTCTCCGGATGGGAGGCTGGTGGAGATAATAGAGCTGGAGGGACACCCCTGGTTTGTGGCCGGGCAGTTCCATCCTGAGCTTAAGTCTAGACCTACCAAGGCACATCCGCTCTTCCGTGAGTTTGTGAGGGCGGCAGCCAAGAGGAGGAATGGTGTTAGTGGGTGATATCTCCTCCTACCTGAGAGGGGTTTTCCAGAGGTTTCCGCAGGTAGTGGCTGGCTACCTCTTCGGCTCATACGTCAGGGGAGAGGATGAGCTGTAATTGATCATCGCTGATAACCACGGACAGACAAGAAATGATCAATGAACAATGATCAATTATCAATGGAAAATGACACCTCAGGATTTTCTGGTTTCATTTTAACTTGCTAATTGTTAATTGACTATTGATGATGGTCCTCTCCGTGTGGTTCCGTGGTGAATTGTTAAAAATGGCAGAGGTTTTATGAGGGAAGTGAAGGTAAAAGACATCGTCATAGGTCCAGGTAGGCCCCTGGCCTTAATCGCCGGTCCCTGCGTGATAGAGTCCGAGGAGATGGTCCTGAAGACGGCAGAGGAGATTAAAGAGATCGCCAAAAGGTTGGATATGCCCTTTATCTTCAAGTCCTCCTACTCCAAGGCCAACCGCTTAAGCATCAAGTCCTTCACCGGCCCGGGCCTGGAGGAGGGGCTGAGGGTCCTGGCCAAGGTTAAGAAGGAGTTGGATATCCCACTGCTCACCGATGTGCACTGTTATACCGAGGTGGAGACTGTCGCCCAGGTGGTCGATGTAATTCAAATCCCGGCCCTTCTCTGTCGCCAGACCAAGCTTCTACTTCAGGCGGCCCGTTCCGGGCTACCCCTGAACATCAAGAAGGGGCAGTTTATGGCTCCCCAGGATATGGGTTATATCGCCAAAAAGGCAGAAACGGCGGAAAATGGGCAGATACTCTTGACCGAGCGAGGGACCTTCTTTGGCTATGGCAACCTGGTGGTGGATATGAGGTCTCTGGTCATAATGGGTAAACTCGGCTATCCAGTGGTATTTGACGGCACCCACAGTGTTCAGCTCCCAGGAGGAGGGAAGGGGGAATCGAGTGGCCAGAGGGAATTTGTCCCTCTCCTTTTGCGGGCAGCAGTTGCTGTTGGTTGTCAGGCCATCTACTTAGAGGTTCATCCCCAACCAGAAGAGGCCCTCAGCGACTCGGCCACTCAGTGGCACCTGAAAGAGTTGGAGAGGCTCCTGGTGGAGGTTAAGGAGTTAGAGAGGATTAGGAGGAGATGGAGTGAGATCCTCTAACCTCTTCTCTCTGTTTAAGAGGATAAAACTCCTTTTTCTGGATGTGGATGGAGTGCTTACTGATGGGGGGATATGGGTCGATGGAGAGGGGAGGGAATTGGCAAAATTTGATGTCCAAGACGGAAAGGGGATCGTTAGGGCCCAGGCGAAGGGGCTTATCGTGGCCTTTGTGACGGCTAAGCAGTTGGAGGCTACCAAGAGGAGGGCAGATACCCTCGGGGTGAAGGAAGTCTGGCTGGGGGTTAAGGAGAAGGCGGAGATCTTTGAAACCCTGAGACGAAGATATAGTTTAAGTAGTGAGGAGATAGCAGCAGTGGGCGATGATCTACAGGATCTTCCGGTTATGGAGAGGGCAGGCTTGGCTGTGGCCGTGGCCAATGCCCGGCCTGAGGTGAAGGCGGTAGCTCACTACATCACTCGGGCCAGGGGTGGGCAGGGGGCGATCAGGGAACTGGTGGAGCTCATTCTGGAGGCGAGGCAATGAGCATCCAACGGGCCAGGGAGGTAATCCTAAGGGAGGCAGAGGCCATTGAAAAGCTCTCTGGTAGGGTTGACGAGAGCTTCGAAAGGGCAGTTGAGCTGATTATGGGATGCAAGGGGAGGGTCATCGTTACCGGTATGGGAAAATCTGGTATAGTGGCCCAGAAACTTGCCTCCACCTTGGCCAGCACCGGCACAGCGGCGTTCTTCCTCCACGCCGCCGAAGGGGCGCACGGGGACTTGGGGCTTGTTCAGAAGGATGATGTGGTGGTGATGATCTCCAAAAGCGGGGATACAGACGAGCTTTTAAGGCTCCTCCCCCTCTTCCGCAGGCTGGGGGTTCCCATAATCTCCCTCTCTGGCAATCCAGATTCGCTTTTGGCCTCCAAGAGCGACATAACTTTGGATTGTAGTGTGGAGAACGAGGTAGAGGCCAATGACCTCATTCCCACGGCCAGCACCACTGCGGCTATGGTAATGGGGGATGCCCTGGCCATTGCCATCCTGGAGAGAAGGGGGTTTGGCCCTCAGGATCTGGCCTACTTCCATCCCGGAGGAAGCATTGGCCGCAGGCTGCTGCTTACAGTGGAAGACTTGATGTTGAAGGATAAAGAGGTCCCTATTGTGGCTGAGGATACTCCGATGATGGAGACTATACTGGCCTTAACCGGTAATCGGGGGGTGACTACGGTAGTGGATGATAGTGGGACCCTCTGCGGGATATTCGTCTATGGGGATCTGGGTAGGCTCTTGGAAGGGAGAAAGGAGATCTTTGACCTTAGAGTGAGGGATGTGATGATCACCGATCCCAAAACCATAGGCAGAGAGAGACTGGCCGCCGAAGCCCTTAGGCTAATGGAGAGACATGGGATAACCTGTTTGGTGATTGTTGATAAGAAGAGAAGACCCATAGGCATAATCCATCTACACGATATCTTGAGATCAGGTGTCTTCTAAGCTAACCAAGAGGGCCAAAAACTGGACTATTTATTACCTGACCAAGTTCTTAATTCGATTTACCAGGGCCACCTCTCGCTCATTCTCCTTCCGGTTTTGTGGCTTACTGGGAGGTCTATCCTACTTTATCTTGAGGGGAGGGCGGAGGAGGACCCTGATGGGCCTCAAGTTGGTCGGCGGAATGGAATCAGGAAGGATAAAGAGGATGGCCCGAGAGGTCTTCTACAACCTGGGACGCAATGCTGTTGATATCTTGAGGATGGCGGGCCCAGACGATTTCAGCCAGGGCTTAATAAAGATTAAAAGGTGGAAGAGGTTTCAAGAGGCTTACAGCAGGGGGAAAGGGATAGTGGGGCTTACCGCGCATCTGGGCAACTGGGAGCTTATTGGTGCCTGGCTCTCCTGGAAGGGCTACCCACTCACCGTTGTGGGGAGAAGGTTATATGATCCTAGGCTGGATAAGCTTTTGGTGAGATATAGGGAGGAGGGGGGTGAGAGGAATGTTCCTGTCTCCCAGGGGGCCAAGCCGCTATTGCTCGCTCTGAAAAGGGGAGAGATGATAGGGTTGCTGGCCGATAGGGGAGGGAAGGGGGTGAGGAGGATACCTTTCCCTTTATTTGGAAGGCCAATTTTTATCCCCTTGGGCCCTTTCCTCTTGGCTCAAAAGGTTGGCTCCCCCCTTGTTCCCCTATTTATCCATTTGGAGAAAGATGGTAGTCATTTAATAGAGGTGGGGGAAGTGATTGAACCAGAGATGGACCTGCCAACTCTGGTTGGCAGATGGGTTGAGGTCTTGGAGGGGTTTATTCGCAGGTACCCCACCCATTGGGCCTGGATGGGGGCAAACTGGGCGGAGAGCTAATGAGGTATATCCCTTTGATTGTTATTCCCCTCCTCCTCTGGGGATGTGGGAGGGAGACTCCACCAGGGGAGAAGGAGGCCCCCTCAGGGCCCGATCAGGTGTTGGAGAGATCAACTATCCGTTTCACCTCTGAGGGGAGGAGAACAGCGGTGGTCTATGCAGACCGCATTTCCAAATACCTCAAGGAGGAGAAGGGGGTCTTGCGAGGGGTGAAGACCGAGTTCTACGATGAGGAGGGGAAACTCTCCTCCACCTTGACCTCTCAGGAGGGGACGGTCTTTGAGGGGAGAGGGGAGGTGGAGGCCAAAGGAAATGTTGTGGTGATCACCTCTGAGGGAGTGAAGCTGGAGACACCCCTGTTGAGGTGGAATTCTCGGACCAATCGGGTCTATACCGACTCAGTGGTTAAAATAAGCAGGGGAGGAGATGTGGTCACTGGGGTAGGGATGGAGGCGGATACTGAGCTTAAGCAGGTAAGGATAATGGCAGAAGTCAAGGGGAGGATAGAGGGTCTTCCCATAGATGAGGGGCTATGAGCCAATGGTTGAGGTGTGAGGGCCTGGTTAAGATCTACCGGAAGAAAAGGGTTGTCGACCAGGTGAGCATTGAGATGGAGAGAGAGGAGGTGGTGGGGCTCTTGGGCCCAAACGGGGCCGGTAAGACTACCATATTTTATATGCTCGTTGGCCTGATTAGGCCCGATGGGGGGAGGGTCTTCCTGGATGAGGAGGAGATCACCTCCTTGCCTATGTACAAGAGGGCCCGTCTGGGGATAGGGTATCTCCCCCAGGAGCCGTCCATCTTCCGAAATCTTACCGTAGAGGAGAACATCTTGGCTATTCTGGAGACCCTAAGGATTCCTTCCAAGGAAAGGAGGAGGAGACTGGATTCCCTCTTAGAGGAGCTGGATCTCACCCCCCTGGCCAAGTCTAAGGCCTATAACCTCTCCGGAGGCGAGCGGAGGAGGGTGGAGATAACCAGGGCTTTGGTTACTGATCCCAAGTTCATCCTTTTGGATGAGCCATTTCTTGGAGTTGATCCCATTGCAGTGGAGGATATCCAGGGGATTATCTTCCGACTCAAGGGAAGGGGGATAGGAATCCTCATTACCGACCACAATGTGAGGGAGACCTTACAGATAACTGATCGGGCTTATATTATGTCCGAAGGCAAAATTCTCAAATCAGGAACCGCCCAGGATCTGGCCCAGGATGCGGAGGCCAAGAGAGTTTACCTGGGCGAGAGGTTTAAATTGGAGTAGAAAGGGGGAAAGATGAAGATCAGCTTAGAACCGGCGATGCTTCTCAAACTTACCCCCCAGTTCATCCAGGCGCTGAAGCTTTTGCAGTATTCCACCCTCAGGTTGGAGCAGGTGCTGCGGCAGGAGCTAGCCATCAATCCCCTTTTGGAGGAGGAGGAGGAGGAAGAGGAGGAGCCCTCTCAGGAGGAAGTCAATGAGGATGAGCCAGAGGAGGAACTTGAGCTATCTGAGGATGAAGTGGATTGGGAGAAGTTCTTAGAGGAGGGATTTGATTTCAGTCAGCCTCAGGAGCCCAGGGCACCAGAGGAGGAGGTTCAGGCTAAGATCCCCGTCTATAGGGAGACCCTTTACGATCACCTCCTTGGCCAGCTTAGGTTAAAGGATCTAAGCCAGGAAGAGTTTGAGATCGGGGAGTTCATAATTGGCAACATTGATGATGATGGCTACCTCTCCTATCCACTGGAAGGAATAGCCGGCATCCTGAATAAGCCATTAGAGAAGTGCCAGAAGCTTCTCTCCATTATCCAGACCTTTGATCCAGTCGGTGTGGGGGCCAGAGATCTAAGAGAATGTCTCCTCATTCAGGTGAGGGAGCAGGGCATAGAGGATGAGCTGGTGAAGACGATAATAGAGGATTACCTGCACCTTTTAGATCGGAAGACCCCTATCCAGTTGGCGAAAAGGTTAAGAGTTACCCCAGAGGAGGTTCAGAATGCTCTAGAGAAGATCTCCCGGCTCTCCCCAAAACCGGCCTCAGGTGAATTTGCCTCCCCGGCGGCTACTATCTATCCGGACATCATAGCTAAGAAGGTGGGGGATGATTATGAGGTTATCCTCAATGATGGGAATCTCCCCAAGCTGAGGGTAAACCGGAAATATAAGGAACTCCTGCAAAAGTCGAACCAGACCTCAGAGGAAACCAAAAAATATGTTCAGGATAAATTGAATGCTGCCAAATGGTTAGTCAATGCCCTACAGCAGAGGAGAAGCACTATGCTGAATGTGGCCAAGAGCATTTTGCGGAGACAGCGAGATTTTCTGGAGGAGGGAGTTTCCGCCCTCAAACCGCTCATTATGAGCGAGGTGGCCCAGGAGGTGGGCGTCCATCTTTCCACGGTAAGTCGGGTGGTCAATGATAAGTGGGTGCAAACCCCTCAGGGGATGTTTGAGCTGAGGTCTTTTTTCGGGCGAAAGGTGGAAGGCACTAAGGAGGAAGTCTCTACTCAAAGTCTATTGGAGTTAATAAAGAAGATAGTGGAGGAGGAGGACCCCTCTCATCCCTTAAACGACAACGCTATTGCCGCAGAGCTGAAGAAAAAAGGGATAGATCTGGCCCGCCGCACTGTGGCCAAATACAGGGAACAACTGAAGATCCTCCCGGCCCGCTTCAGGATGAAGGTAGGTGAATGAAAGTTCAGGTTCCTTGATCTGTTGAGGAAAAATTGGGGACGGTGGTGCAGAAATTGCCAAGCACTTTCGCCCTGCCCTCCGGTATCTCCTTAGTTTCTCTTCCTCAGCCTGACCCCACTGGCTCACACATTAAGGCTGAGTGGCCACACCAGGGATACCGAGCAAGTTCTTCTAAACTCTCACCAATTCTGCTCGATATGGGTTCAAGTGGATGTATCTGGTAAGTTTCAACAACAAGGCTGAATATCTTACTCCTTTCAGGCAATCAAATGATGCTGGGTTCCGGAAGCATCCAGTCGTGCCTTTCTTGACATAGCTTAATCACTATATACATTTCCCTTCCAATTGTTAAGCACTTTCTGCACCACCGTCCCCATTTGCCCTATTTCTCCTTTCAATCCGTCAGGGCGAGGATGTATGCTCCTGCTCCAAAACCACACATAGGCGTGGCTCCCTGATAATCGGTGGTCTCCTCGGAGTATAGCTCGGCGATCAGGTTGTAGTTTAAGGACGATTGGGCCACCACCCAGTTGATGATCTTTTGGGCCTCCTTCCGCCGGCCCATTCGCTTCAAAGCTGAGGCGATTCTCAGGTCTACCATTACCCACTCCTGTCGATCATACCAATCACCACTAAGTATACGAAAGTATCCATGTTTCGTCTTTTTCATTCGTAGAAATTCATCAAAGGTCTTAATGGTAGACTCCGCAATTGGGCTCTGGGGATCGATTACCCAGTTGATAACCTCAACCGCCGATGCGTCCAAATATTTATCGATCTCCTTATCCTCCAAGTTCCCCTTGATCACCCCCCTTGGCCTGTCCACAAGTTTGGCTTCGATTCCTTTCTTTAACCTTTCCTCGGCCGCAAGATATTCCCTCTCCCTTTTCTTATCCCCGATTATAGAGGCAAAATGGGCCGCCGCCCTCAAACCACGGACCGCTGCTGCAGAGGTATGGGAGAAGTGCTTTCCAGGGAGGTGCCTCTCCCAGGGGCCTGAATCAGCCCTGATAAGGTCGGTCTCATCTATGGAATGGACCAGGACATCGGCGATCTTGGAGGAGATTAGCTCCCAATATTTCCTGAGAAAATCGATATCGCCGCTTTGGGTGACATACTCCTCCAATGCCCAGAGGAAGAGCCCAAAACCATCAAGTTCTATGTTGGGCCCGTTCTGATTGGAATCAGTCTCCTCCTCGCCCCCTCCATAGTAGCGACAGATGGAGATCTGGTATGGCCTCCCGATGCCATACTCTTTGCCTTTAAATGCGAATTTCTCGAAGAGGCCAGTTTTTGCCTGCAACATAAACTCTAACCCAGCTTTTGCCTCTGAGAGATGGCCAGATCTGGCTAAACCAGCAATGGCATAGGCGCCATCCCTCACCCAGGCAATGTTGTAGTGGGCTGGTGGCAGGGAGGCCAAGATCTGCCCATAAGACCTCCCAGGCTCCCTGCACTGCCCCATCTTCAAGACCGCAGTTGATTGAAGATAGAGGGCTCTTTCGGCCTCTGAAAGCTCTTCAGGTATCCTCCCCATCTGGTGCCAATCCTTCCACCACCTCTTCTCCGCCTCCAATATCTCCTCTGGTAGGCGGGAACCGATGAACCCCTTGATCTCCTCTTTCGCCCTTTGGCTATCGGACTCTTGAGTAAGAATTGCCATCGACCACAAGGCGTCTTTTTGGAGATAAGTTTTGTGAAAGCTCCGGAGTTCGGCTCCCTCAAACTCAAGTTTTGGTGTGATGGTTAATCGAGAGATATAAGGTTTCTTCCTCCCCTCGACCTTCATAAGCATCACCAGTATCTTTCCCCCCCTGCTGAAGGGGGTGAAGTAGTAAGAGGTGAATTTCAGATTATCGGATGATTTTACCACCTTAACGATCCCTGTTCCCGATAGGTAATCTGCCTCAACCTCCTCAAATTTCGAGAGATCAATCCCTCTCCCATCAGGCAGGGTGATCACCCAGTGAGCATCCCTTAAGAGATTCTTAGTCTTGGTGGTTTTATCGTAATTTCGGTAGATATGCTCCCCAAAGGAGTCTATGCGGTGAATCCGACAGTTGTAATTGGAGTAGCAGAGTCCATTGGTAAATGGTAGTTGGTGGAAGGAGTGATGAGGTTGTGAAGAGATCTCATGCATCTTTTCCACATCCTTTCGGGTGAATATCCCCAAGGGTCCCTTGTGAAGGCCACCTCCCAGCCCCATATCGTAGACCCTGATGGCCAGCACATTCTCCCCCTGTTTCATCAACCCCTTGGGGATGGGATACTCCCTCAAGGTGTTCCATTCAGTGTGGGGATCTGGAGGGAACCCCCCCAAGCCACCGATCTTGACCCCGTTTAAGTAGGTCTCATCGGCATCGTCAACCCCACCCAGGACCAGGATCGGCTCTGCACCCAGATCCTCCTGAAGCAGAAAGTGGAGCCTATACCAGGCGTATCCATCGAAGCCTGGATAGCCTACCTCCTCCCACTGGCAGGGAACCTCTATCACCGCCCAATCAGTGTCATCAAGCTCTGGGTCAGACCAGCTTGGATCATCACCAGTCTTAAAGAGCCACCTCTTTGGAAAGATGATCCGCTGGCTGCCTCCCCCAATACAACCCTGAAGGAGAAGGCCCAAACCTACAATCAGAAGGACATTTGTCAGGTCTTTATGGGCGATCTTCATCCAATAGCCTCCTCTTTAATTGTAATCTCAAATAATGCGCGTAAACACCGAATGACACCGAAACTACTGAAATATCAGGAAATTATAATCCCGATTTATCGGGACATTTTTTAGGTAAGAATTTATCCTTCGGATTTCTTGTTATTTCAGTATTTTTCAGTGATTTTCAGTGTTTAATGCATAATTCGGGATAATTTCCTCAGATGAAAGAGCCTGAATCAGGAGGATCTGTTTTCAGTCCCTCTCCGCTTTTCTCAATTTCCTCTCCAAATAGTCCTTGAACTGTAGGGATTTGGTCCCTTCAGGAATCTGGGGAATGGCAAGTTTAGAGGGGTCTCCCTTCTCCGGGATCAGTTCCTCTTTTATAGAAATAGTCAGGATTTTGCCGGGTTCTAAAAGGTAGTCTCTCTTTTCGACCACAATGGGCAGGCTCTCTTGTAATTCATCGGAATATAGATGGATCTTTTTATTCCCTACATCGTATTTGATAAACACCTTCCCAAATTTGGTCCTAATGACGAACTTGGTGCGGCCAAAATATTTAATGAGGGAGGAGGGAGAGAGGGAGAATCCATACTCTTGAAGGAGCGGATAAACCCCCAAGATGTCTTGATAAAAATTGCGCAGATATTCAGCCAAACTCCAGGCCTGAGTAAAACAACCGCTAAGCTCAGGGGAGTCCATCCCCGGTTTGGGAAGGACATCGATCAGCTCGGAGATCGTTCCCACAGCGCCTTTATGTAATATCTGATCGGTGGTGGATTTAAACAGTCTATAAGGAACATAGGTCCTGTTAGCCCTGAGAAAGGCGGTGATCGCCGGACCACTATTCCAGGTCCAGATTATCCCGTTGTGATAGGAGGCATCGAAGTGGTAGTTTGGATGGAGGTGATAGGGATGGAAATTAACCTCCTCTCTCCAGAGGGAGCCCACTCCCTGAGGATAGACCAGCCTTCTGGCAAACTCATCCAAGTCGATTTTTCCCAGGGGACCATTGAGTGGGGAGTGGCCTGAACCTGGAGGGAAGATCTCCCTAAACGGGATCGTCAGACAGAGGATCTGATTGGGCCGATACTGGAGATCTTGGCTGCCATCCCGGTTAAGATGGTCGTAGATCAAGTGGTGTTTTTCGTCTATAAAAAATCTGGAGAAATTCCTCTTCACCTTCCTCGCTAACCCCAACCACCCTTCGATCAGGGCGGAGTCCTCACCAGCAAGTTGAGCTATCATTGCCCAAGAGACAAGCTGGGTGAACCAGAGGGCCTGGATATCACAGGCCCTATCTCCTCTGGCCGACCAGGGAATTCGCCCTTCAATCTTGGCGTCCATCCAGGTATCGGCATCATCGTGGCTCAAGAAACCGTGGGGGTCAATCCTATACCTTATCGTCCCCTCTATTGACCGCTTGACCACAGGATAGATCTCCTTGGCAAACTCTCTGTCTCCGGAGTAGAGGATGTATTCGTAGGCCTCCCGGACAAACCAGGGGGTGCCATCCGCTGTGTTATAGATGGCATCGGTAACGGTTACTCGATTGGGGATCCTGCCGAAGAGGGAGTCTGCCTCATCCCTCAATTGATAGGTGGCGAATGATCTCAGGATCTCCTTGGCTTCCTCAAAACCTCCGGTGACCAAGAGGGCGCCCGGAAGGGAGATGAAGGTGTCCCGTCCCCAATAGCTGTTGAACCAGGGGAGACCAGCAAATATCCCCTTCTTGTCCTGATTCATAATCAGGGCATCCATAGAGATCTTTGCCCACTCCAGGGCACGATTCAGATCCTCATCCTCAGTGAATACCCAGGAGTCCCTCAATAGTCGGCACAGACGTTCCTTCTTGGCATCGATCAATTCCCCTGATGAGGTCCTTGCCTTCTCGATCAGATTTCTCACCGCCTCCCTGGTCCGATCGGCAGCAAATATAAGCTTTGCCTGCCCTTTTAGCTTCAGGGTTAGTCTTCCGGGGAGGAATTCACCCTCTGCAAAAGGAGGAACCTCAGCCAACTTGGAGAAGGAACCATTAGGGCTCAAACATATCCCCAACCATCTGGGCAGGTTGGGAAGTTCAGCCAACTTCTGCCAATTCCCACTGGTCACAAAAAGGATAGAATCTTCGGGATCCCACCTGACCTGGTAGTCCTCCTTTGGAGGGAATAAGAGATAGATGACTAAACTGCCATTTCCGGTTAAATCGACCAAGAGAAGGTTGAGACGGTCGACTAAAGTCAATGATTCGGTAAAATCCCCGTAGTTTCTGACCAGTTGGTGTGGATAGACATCGGTCTGGGCCCTTTTTCTGAAGAGTGGGTTCCCATCAATTTCGATGATGTATTCTTCGAAGAGTTTTTGATTGTAGACAGTCCAGCCTTGAAAATACTTGTCATTGTATCGGTTTGTATAACCGTAATAAAAGGCCGATTCCTTATTTGTGTAGGCAAATTCCCTGTTATCCCCAGGGGAGACCTCTATCCTTGTGGAGTTGATGACCTCATCGGGAATGGTAAAAAGCCTCTCCCCTGCACATCCAAGGAGAAGAAATGGGCCAAGCAATAGGATTATTCTTCTTCTCATCTATTACGATAAAGCTTTGAACACGAATTCCACGAATTACCAAATGGCATGAATTCTAACGAAGCTTCGCTTCTATTCGTGTTCCTGTCATTTGTGTTCCAAAGTTTCTACTTCGACTATTTCAAGAGAACCATCTTTTTGGTGACTTTATAGTCTCCTGCCTCCATCCTGTAGAAATAGACCCCGCTGGCCAGCTCTCTGCCCGAGGAATCCCTTCCATCCCAGCTTAGGAAATAGTGACCGGGGATTTGTTCCTCATCCACCAAGGTTTTTACCTCCTGGCCAAGGATGTTGTAAACCTGGAGGGTGGTGCGGTGTGGTCTCACCTCTATATCTCTATCTGGGATGGCGTAGCGGATGAGGGTGGTGGCATTAAACGGATTGGGGTAGTTCTGGGAGAGGGAATAAGCGGATGGTAGAGCCCCAGGGGTTGCTTCCACCGCAGTAGGGGTAGTGGAATCCATTAGGGAGAAGATCACCTCCTGGCTGCTATCAGGGGGGATAGTGAATTGATACCCAGGGTTCAACTCCAATCCAAAGACATTTTCCTCACCTAGGAGATAAGTGGGTTGTGTATCGAACAGATAAAAGACCGTTGTTCCAGTCTTCATATTCTTCACCCCGATGGTCGAGGAGGTAACCTCGTAGGTAGTATCCTCCCCATCCCAATATCTCAGGCTGGCCCTTCCCCCATCCATTAGCTCCCGATAAGAGGGGGAAAACCCGCTCTCCACGGAGAAATCTATGGAAAGGAGACCACCGGACTTATTCTGGAGGAGATAGCGCACATCTAATCCATCTTCCCCAGGGGCCAAGGTTTTAGTCAAGTTGACCTGATCACCGCTGTAAACGAATTCTACCTCCTCATCGTGAAGATTGACGATATAGGGTTGATGAACCAGGTCTCCGATGCTCGTCCCATTGACCAGAACCCAGTCATTGAGGGCCCGCCTCCTGATCTGGAACCTCCACTGGAAGATCTCGGGGAAGATATAATTGCCACTGAGCCAGGTGTAAACATCCACCCCTCCCCGCAGAGTGGGGAGATAGCGATTATCGCTGATGTAACTTTCCCCATAATACATGAAATTTTCGTTTCCCACTAGTTCTTCCCCCCTTTCCAGATCGAACCAGTAAATAAGGCGTCCACCATATGGTGAAAAGACCCACATATTTGAAAGAGTGACCATTACAATTTCTTCGATGGAATCACCATTTATATCATCCTGATAAGTTGCCACTATAGGACTGAGCGCATACTCTGCCGCTTGGGTACTGATCAGTGCACATCTGGCCAAGTCCCAATCGGTAAACCCTGAATGTTCCGTCAATCCATGGCAGCCGAATTCATACTGGTGAGCACAAAGGGTGCTCCAGGCGTGCTGGAGAAGGCGTGAAGCCGCCAAGCTATCACCCCCAAAATTCTCAATCATCCCTTCCACCTGATTTAACCTGTCCCTTATCTGATCGAAGAAGGCTCTGTAGCTATTCATATTAGCACTGTTATTCTCGGCGAACCAGCTATCGCCTCCCATCCATAAAGCTGCTCCATCCACGATGGGGGTTATCTCCTCAGCTATCTGGTGGCCTTGTAGCCAGTCTCCGTAGGTGGTTATCTCTAAGAGGGGATCATTCTCCAGCAGAGTTAAGAGACTGTCCAGATTCCTCCAGTCGATCTGGGGATTCTCTTCGTTCTCATAGTCCCATAATCCTGAAGCCTCAGCATCCTCATGATAGCATACCGCATACTGATCGGTTAAATCCTCTTCATAGAGCTGATGGAGAAAATTGACCATTCCCGTATAGTCACCTGAATCGATATCATAGTTTATCCACCCTTCAAAAGTTTTATCATCGTCGAAGATGATCAATTCTCTCCCATTGTATCCTGTGGTTCGCACAAGATACTCGCTTCCAGTGATCCCGCTGTCGAAGAGGATATGGTCTTCAACCTGCACATATTCATATCCGTTGTCAGCCAAAAGCTGAACGAAATTTTGCGTCCAGGTTCTCTCTGGATTCCAGAAACCCTTCGGAATAACCCCAAAAACCTTCTCAATCAACTCCTTGTGTTTCTTAATTTGCTTATCATTGAATTGAAAATCGAGGGAATCAATTCTGGTGGAATACATCACATTCTGTATGTATGTGCTACCCAAAATTTCGAACTGTCCGGCCTCAACTCCATCCCTTATTAGCCGAATCGCTCTGTCGTCAAACCATAAGAGGTCATGGATGAGAGATCCAGATATATGGATAAGAAATTTTGATCGAGGGTGGGCTCTGAGGGTCTCTAATAGTCCTACATAACAAGCTCTATTTGCCACCTTGCCATATGGAACCAAATTCTGGTTAAAATGAAAGAGAAAGATCAGATCCAATTTTCTTCCGCTAAGGGTGTCGACGATCACTGAAGTCTCCACCGGTGAAGCCGAATAGCCTGAAAGATCTCTACCCTCAAACCGAATAGGGTATGGCCCATTGGGAACTATCTCCCCAGCACCACCCCTTCCATCCCAACCGATCCGGTTCTCTCCTGAGGAACAGAGTTGACTTTGAAGCAATACTCGCTGAACCTGGTAGCTGGAGTCATAGACCGTTATGGTGATATAGGCAGGTTCGGTAAGGGTCCAGGTAAACAGGGTGGTATCCTGGTATCCGTCGTTGTTGGGGGAAAAGGGGGTTGGTTCTGCATAGAGGCCGTCAATGGATGGTGGGGTGGAATCCGGTGTAACTGTCACCTGATACGGGGAGGTGTCGGAAGGAAAGGTGGAGGAGTTCAGGCCATCGGAGGCAAAGAGATAGTATTCCAATCCATTTAGGGTCACCTCAGCTCCCGGAATTCTCCCCTGCCAGATCTGACCTGTTTGGCGAGTCATAGGGAGGCTATCATAGACTGCCTCCCCCATAGCTCGGTAGTATATCAAGGCCTGGCTAATTAGATCATCTACAATCTGACAGGAAAGGGGAAGAGGGAGGTGCTCTTCGGCCATAGTTATCGGCTGGTGAACGATAAGCGGTGGAGTCGTATCTGGGTGGGCATAGAGGACTGGTTGTTGACCTGTGCTGGGGTTATAGTTGGCCAACATAGCCTCCTGGGAGAGGCCCGGGGGAAGAACCATATCCAGGATGTTGGCATCGCTCTCCCCGTCGTCACCGCCGCCAAAGTTCCATTGTCCCCTTGTTTGATTCACCGGCCTCACCCTCCCCGGGCTATATCCGTCCTGTCCCAACATCAGCACTATATATGCCCAGGTGGTATCCGGCTCACCGATAATTGCCTTGGGTACCTCGGCCTTGATCAGCCTCTCCACCTGATCCACGAAGACGGTAACCCCCTCCTGGTAGGAGTTTCCGTATTGATCGATGACCTGGGTGCGAAAGGTATCAAAGGAGGGGGCACACCAGATCATCTTCTCCCATCCACTGTTGGGGGAGATGAGGGCATTTCTCCCCTCTAAGGTTGAGGTGGACCCGGAGCTATCTATCCCGTCCTCATCGATGTAGATGTCGATATTCTGCAGGCTGAAACCAGACTCTGAACCCCAGGGGTTGGTGATCTGGCCAGCGATTCCCAACTCGAAGTAGACCTTAAGCTGATCATAGCTTACCTTAAAGGAGGTGAAATCGAATGCCCCCTCTACGAAGACGGAGCCTGTGGGATAGAGATAGGTCCCTGGGCCATAATCGTCCCCTTCTAAGTCGAGCAGTTCCAGCACTACTACCTTTTCCTGGTTAAAGTCATCGGGCAAACCATCTCCATTGGAGTCGATTATGATATGGCAGGAGCGATCAAAGGTCAGGGCCCCATTGGTATAGGAGCCATCAACCCAGTCGGGGGCAGTCTCCGAGGAGCAGTAGTCACCGGCTGCATTTCCCAGGATGGCCACCACGGCAATTGTGCAACCAGGTGGCACCAACCCCTCCCCCAATCCATAGATCTGATCCCAGCTCACCGAGATCTCATATCCCTTAGGATCGGTCGAATTTGCTGCGGTGGTTGCGTTTACCATGGTTTCACTATTAGCTTCAGCATTCAGGGAGTATAGACCACCATCCGACATCCCATCACTGACATACATAAGCTCTGCCCCCCATCCATCCTCTATGCCCTGGCAATTTTGTCGGCACTCCGCATATCCTGTGGAGAAGTCGGTCTCTCCTGTCCCCGCGCCATAATCGGCATCGATGACAATGTGGATGGCATTAAAGGATTCGGTGTATCCCATTAGGCCGATGTAAAGCCTATCCCCATCC
Organism: Candidatus Zixiibacteriota bacterium; assembly: GCA_030670005.1. Classification (GTDB taxonomy): domain Bacteria; phylum SM23-81; class DAOVCL01; order DAOVCL01; family DAOVCL01; genus DAOVCL01. Next base: position 21,004 of record DAOVCL010000010.1, read on the forward strand.
CAGGTAAGGTAGAGTTCCTTTATTTCGTTTAGCTCACTGTTCCAGCCCGAATCGTCGTCCGGATCGTCAACCCTCAGCTCGTCCTGAGCCCATTCGGAGTTCACTATTCCGTCTATGTCCTCTATGGTGCGGTAAGGGGTGGCCACCAACGGAGAGGCCAGGCCCCAACAAAGGAGAATCGGGATAAGTAACCATCTGCTAATTTTTCTCATCACTTATCACTTAAGTTTAAAGACTTGAACACGAATTCCACGAAAATACGAATAGCACTAATTCCAATTCTGGTAACAGTTCGCCGTGGTCGCGGAACAGGGATCAGGAGAAGTGGCAGAGTAAGCCGGGCAGGTAGGGTCCCCTTGAATTGTGGGAGAGGTCTCCAGACCTTGACTGTCGACATCAGGAGATGTCTCCCCCATCCCAGCCCCCTCTATTCATGTAGATTCGTTCATTCGTGTCATTTGTGTTCCAAAGCTTCTACCTTGACTATTTCAAAA
>DAOVCL010000077.1 GCA_030670005.1 Candidatus Zixiibacteriota bacterium
ATCTATTTCTACTGCCTAAGGGTTGATAACCGATATGTCCAGTCTAAAAAGATGCTTTATCTGAAGTAAAAAAGAAAGGGGGAGAAGATGAAAGGCAAAACTGTGGGTATAGTCCTCTTTTTCTCTTTATTTTTTTTATCCTCACCATCAGAGGGGGAAACCCATCAAATTGATAAAGAGATCACCTTTGTTAGATCAGATCTTGAGGTAATAAAAGAAAAGGGATTTGACAAGGTTAGTCTCAGGGGATGTGACCTCAGCTCAAGGGTGGGGGAGCCACAACTGCCGGTAAGGCTCCTTCATATAGCCCTGCCTTCGGGGGAGACGGTAAGGGGTTTTCGGGTTAAATCCTTTAAGAGGGTGAAGATAAAAGGCTCTTTCTATCTCTATCCCGTTCAACCTCCAAGGTTATTAAGTGCTCCAAGTGGGAAGGACGAGCCCATAGAGTTTGTAGCTCCCAAGGAGAGCATCTACCGGTCTGACTCTCCGTATCCAGTGGAGGTGGTAAAGCTCCTTCACATCGGGGATATGGGAGGAGTCAAAATAGCCTCCTTTTTGGTCTATCCCGTGCAATATTTCCCCTTTCAAAGGGAGCTTTTGTTTTATAGCTCTATTAAGATTTCCATTGAGCTAACCTCTATTCCCGGTGAGCCCAGGCCAAAGGCTCAAGTCAATCCCCTTATGGGGAGGTTAGTAAAGAAACTGGTTTCCAATCCGGAGGACATTACCCTGAGAAAGGTAATAGGGGAAGGAGTCAAATCCTCCTTTTTACCTCCAGGTGATTATCAATATTTGATCATCACTGAAGATTCCTATGCCCCTTATTTTAAACCATTAGCGGATTGGAAGACGAAGAAGGGGATCCCGGCTGTGATTGTAACCACGGACTCGATCTACGCCAACTGTTCTGGCCATGATTATCAAGAGAAGATCAGAAACTGCATCAAGGATACCCACCAAGATTGGGGAGTCACATGGGTATTGTTAGGTGGGGACACAGGTGTCGTCCCAGCCAGGATGGCTTTTGCCATGGATTGTGAGACCGGTAATCCTGCTGACAATGATATCCCCTGCGATCTCTACTACTCTGATCTTGATCGAACCTGGGATTTGAATGGGAATCATATCTATGGGGAGGTAGAGGACAGTGTGGATATGTTGCCAGATGTCTTCGTAGGTAGGGCCTCGGTGAGCAGTCACCAGGAAGCTCAGGCCTGGGTCAATAAGGTCTTAACTTATGAGAAGAACCCACCCTCGGACTATACCCTTAACATGCTCTTTCTGGGTGAGATCCTCTGGTACGATCCTTATACCGATGCAGGTGTAGGAAAAGACATGATTGATGATTGGTTTGTCCCCCCTCGGTTTGATCCAATTACCAAGTTATACCAGTCCCAGGGGAATGAGAACCGTTCGTCTGTGATAGCAGCTATGGACGAAGGACAGAATATCATCAATCATGATGGTCATGCCTGGTATACAGTTATGGGTGTAGGAGATGGCTCCCTGCGAATCTCAGATATGGATAGCCTAAGCAACGGTCCGAGGTACTCCATTCTTTACTCCATAGGATGCTGGCCGGCTGCCTTCGACTATGACTGTATCGCCGAGCATTTCATCACCAACCCCAATGGTGGAGGGGTAGCCTTTATCGGAAACTCCAGATATGGTTGGGGATCTCCAGGGAATCCCGGCTATGGCTATTCGGACAGGTTCGATAATCAGTTTTACAGGTTCCTCTTCCAGGAAGACATCCACCATATTGGTGCTACCCTGGCCCTTCACAAGGTGTTCTATGTTCCCAGATCCCAACAGGAAAATGTCTACCGCTGGTGTGAATACGAGATAAACCTTTTGGGCGATCCTGAGATGCCTATTTGGACAGACCGCCTCAGGTCTATGGAGGTCTCTTGCCCTCAGCAGGTGAGCATAGGGGAGAACACCTTTAGGGTCACCTGTTCTTATAGGGATGAACCTATAGATGGTGCTTTGGTCTGTCTGACCAACGATCAGGATGTTTATACCTATGGCGAGTGTGACGAAAGAGGGGAGATTGGGCTTAACTTTACCACCCAATCCACCTCTCCTATTAAAATTACTGCCACTGCCCATAACTATCTCCCCTTTGAAGACATAATTGAGGTAGCCACTGAAGGGCCGCAGGTAAGAGTGTGGAGGTGCTCCTTTTTAGAAGGTCCCGGAGGAAATTGGGATGGAGAGATCAACACCGGAGAGGAGGCACTGGTCAACCTCTCCCTAAGGAATCAGGGAGGTGAAAGAGCCGATTCCGTTCAGGCTTTTTTAACTACCTCTGATAGCCTGATTTTCATTTCAGACAGTATAGAAGAGTATGGGACTATTGGCCCTGGGGATACAACTGTTTGGAAACAGGCTTTTGCCTTTTCCCTCTCCCCACAGGCAGAAAATGGCCACGCCGTATTCTTTGACTTGGGGATAGAGGATTCTTCTGGAAACCAGTGGATGGAAACAATCTGTCTAAGGGTAGCCACTCCTGTTCTCCTTTACAGCGGTTTTTCCATAGACGATGATCTGGGAAATGGCAATGGGATAGCCGAACCTGGGGAGAGCCTTCAGGTGGTGATCGGGCTTAAGAATATAGGATTAAGTCCAGCCCGAGATGTTTGGCTTACCTTAACCAGCCAGGATAGGTTCATTCATATCTTGGATAGCCTGGGATTGGTCGGAGAGATCCCTCCTGATTCAGTGGCCGAGATTTCCTTGAAGATAAAGATTGACCCAACTACTCCTACTCCTCACCTCTCCCTTCTTGGCTTAGAGGCTGGTTGTGAGGGGATCTGTCCCACCCAAGATTGTCTTGTCCTTCCCATAGGCAGAATGGAGTTTGAAGATGATATGGAAGGAGGAAGTGAGAATTGGCTTCACGCAGGGGAGGGTGACCTCTGGCATATCTCGGAGAGGAGAAGCCATTCCGGGTCACACAGTTGGTATTGTGGGGAGGATAGCAGCGGACTATACCGAAACTCTATGGACTGTTTCCTGGAGCTACCCACTCTAACCCTTCCGCCTCAGGCCCATCTCTCCTTTTGGCTCTGGTATGAGACAACCAATTACGGAGTAGACGGCATATATGTAGAGGCAAATGATGGCCAGGGATGGGAAGTGCTTGACTTCATTGGGAGTGGGGGAGCCTTAGACTCCTCTTTAAATATCGGCAACCCCTGGCTGGAGAACAGCTATGACCTATCCTCCTTTCCCACTGGAAAGCCCATAAGGATAAGGTTTAGATTTGTTAGCGATAACCAGGATTTTGCTGAAGGCTTCTACTTAGATGATGTGCGACTCTTCAGTGATCTTAGCCATCCAGATCGAAGAGTGGCCCTCTCGGGTTACAGGATTGATGATGACCGAGTGGGGGGTAGCTCAGGGAATGGCAACGGTTTTATAGATCCGGGAGAGGTCATAGAACTTCCAGTTTCGATAACCAATATTGGGGGGAGCTTGGCCTCAGGCCTGAGGGCTTTTCTTAGAACAAGGGATTCTCTCATAACCGTTGTAGATAGCCTGGTCTCATTTCCTGACCTTTTCCCTAATGGGTCTGCCCAATCTTTGGAGGCTTTCCTGTTTGAGGTATCCGAAACTGTTCCTCCTGACCACCCCTTCTACTTTTCCCTAACGATTGAAGACTCTAAAGGAGAGGTTTGGAACAGGACATTGATGCTGAGGTCCATCCAGCCAAAGTTCAGCATAGTATCGTTCTCCATCTCTGATCAGAGGGGAGGGGATGGCGACAACATACCTGAGCCAGGGGAGGTCTGCGACCTTTGGGTGAAGGTAAGAAACTCTGGGGGGAGAGATGGTTTGAATATCTGGGCCAAGCTGAAATCAGGAAATCCGGAGGCGGAAGTTCGGGATAGCGTGGCTATTTTCCCGGATATTCCGGCAGACTCCAGCGGGGAGAACCTGATGCCCTTCAGCCTTAAATTGGGAGAAGAACCTTCAGAAATCAGTATTCCCTTATTTTTGAGCCTATATGAAGGCCAAGGCTATTACAGAAGTTCACTCTCCTTAAGGGTGGCTCTTAAGTGGGGGAGGATGTTATTGGTGGAAGACGATGGCGAGGAGGAGAATTCAGAATCTTATACAGAAGTTCTGGATTCCTTAGGGGCGATTTATGATTGTTGGGACATCCAAGAGCAGGGGATTATGGACGGGGCTCTTTTAGCGAACTACCCAGGAGTTATCTGGTTTACCGGAGGACAGGCAGTCAATACCCTATCTGGGGTGGAGAGGGATCTCCTCCAGGGATACCTGGATAATGGGGGGAAGCTTTTTCTTACAGGCCGCTATATTCTGCATGAGATCTCCAATACCAGCTTCTGTTCCGGCTATCTGCAAGCTGATTCACTCACTTTCTTTACCAGAAGTTATCATCTGGAAGGTGTCTCTGGAAACCCTGTCACAGATGGGCTGCAGGTTGATCTCGATCCACAATCCCAGCCCTTCAGTGGGGTGATCTCTCCTCTATCTCCGGCCTTTCCGGTATTTGAATACAAAGAGTTGAAAGCCGACTCTGCCTTGTATGGAGCCCTCGCCATAGATGGGAGCTATAAGCTCGTCTTTCTCTCCTTCGGTTTTGAGGGCATCTACCCCTTCACCAAAAGGGAAGAGACTATGCAGGCTGTCTGGCTCTGGCTTTGGGGGATCACCCACACCCCAATCCAACCAGAGGAGTTAGTTCCCACGGCCTTTAATCTGGCCCAAAACTATCCTAATCCCTTTAATCCAGAGACTAAGTTTGAATATTCACTACCCTTTGGATGTGAGGTGAAGCTTGAGATATACAACATCCTGGGCCAGAAAGTGGCTACCTTAGCAGATGGTCCCCAAGGCCCTGGTTACAAAACCCTTATTTGGGATGGAAAAGGAGAGGATGGCCAAAGGCTCTCCTCTGGGATATACCTTTACCGGTTAAAGGCTGGCAATTTTGTCTCCACCAAGAAGGCGGTTATCTTGAGGTAGAAAGTCAAGAGAGATACTTTGGGGTTTTAAAAGCGATATTTCCTGGTGTCTGAGTTCGGACTTTATAAATTAGGGAAGTAGTCTCTCAGAATTAAGGCAAATAGAGCTTCACAGACTGAAGAAAATGGATGATAGCAAAAGTAGGGGTTTAATTTATCGAACCCGCAAAGGGGAGTGAGTTCCGACAAGATCGGAGCCCCTGCAAGAGTTTACCTCGTTGGGTTGTATATACTGCCGAATAAGAAGAGTCACAACGTTTTTCTTGACCCCTCTTTTGTCCAGGTCTCTGTACTACAAACTTGCAAGATCTTGTTTTTTTGGCAAAGTTTTTCAGGCTGCCTTGGCGAGAAGCGGTATATGTCAGGAGAAAGCTTGGGGTCTCAAGTATCTTTCTATCCGTGAAATCTGTGGTTGTTATTTGCTTGCAACTCTGCTGGACTGTATAGTTCCATGAGATTCTGTGGTGAATTGTCATGATCTCCTTATCTATTCGTGTAGATTCGTTTATTCGTGTCATTCGTGTTCCAGAGATTCAGTGAAATCCGTGAAATCTGTGGCTCTTGTTTGGTTGCGGTTTTGCCGCGCTGTGAAACAGCACAATGGCTCTTACATAATCAACCTAAAAACTTTCACAAACAGAATGGAGGTGAGTAGAGTGATTTCAATTGAGCCATGTGTGAGAAAAGATGGAAAAAAAGTAAGGATTTTAGCTGTTCTTCCGCTCTTGGTGTGTGTAGTTTTGGCCTTGACTATAAGCACAGGGGCCAGGCAGATGGGGGGGAAATCAGGTCCTCGGTTTATTGGGGATCAGAGAGTTAGCTTAGGAGGTAAGGTTGATGAACCCTGTCCGGCTCGGGTAACCTGGATACGGGGGGGAGACCTGGCCAGGGTCACAGTTGATAATGTAGGCCTTATTGGGCTCTATGAGGCCCCAGTAGACTGGGATGGCACCTATGATGGTTCCTGGCCGGAGAATGTCACCAACTGGAATGGATACTGCGCTGAATATCCAGCAGGTTCGAGGCAATTCTATCTATTCTCATCCGGAATATGGATTGGGGCCAAGTGCCTATACATAGTCGACGATGATACCATAGGCGTAGAGCCAAGGGTGGCTACAGGGGCATACGATCCGGATATGTCCACGATGAGCCCTTTATATCTGAGCACCCAGATCATCCCTCCAGGAGAGGAGGGTGCAGGTGATCTTCTTTTTGTCCCCCCTGGTGGTGAACCTGCCCCCTATCAGAGGCTCTGGGAGTATGCTGATACAGCCTCCATCAATCCCCGGCGGAGGGCCTACTTTGGCACAGACAAGTATGACCTCGATCCGGCCAGAGGGGATATGGTCTCGCAGCAGGATTCCTGGGCTGTATATGGAGACTGGATACCTGAAGAGGAGGGGTATTTTCTCTATCCCGCTTATGGCTATGATACGAGGCCTTTGGGTATCAGGGTGGAGCAGAGAACCTATAGTTCGACTTATGGTCCCGAGATGAATTATATCTTTTTGGACTATAAGATCAAGAATATGAATGACTTTCCTCTGGATAGCTTATATGTAGGCTACTTTATGGATGCGGATATTGGGAATGAGTGTATAATACCGGAGGGCTGCCCCGATGATCTGATAGGCTTTGACAGGTCTCGCAACTTAGGCTATGCCTATGATTCAAACGGTGAGGAACCGGGTTGGACTACACCTGCGGGCTATATCGGAACCCTATTTTTGAAAACCCCTGGAGATCTGAGGATGACCGGTTTTCAGACCTGGACCAGAGAAGACCCAGAGGGAGATGTTGATCGTAATGGCAGGGACGACTTAAAATATATGCAGCTAGTAGGAAACTATGATGGTCATGGTCACGCCACACCAGATGATCCCGATACGGCGATATTTGAGATCACTGTTGAGCCAAGTTATGTGAGGTACCTGATGGCCAGCGGACCATATCAGAGTTTGGCTCCAGGGGAAGAGGTTGAGGTAGCTATAGCTATGATTGCAGGACATGCCTTGAATGAGTTACAAACAAATGCCGATATGGCTTTGACCCTGTATAATAGGGGATATTGGATAGGGGAATCTTTTATCCTCCGAGTGAAAGCAAGCCCAAGCCAGGCTGAGCCAGGTGGAGAGGTGCAGATAACAGCCTATGTGTGGGATCCGGATGGTATACTCAGCGTATATGCCTCTTTTGAGAATCCGGATGAGGTCCCCATTGACTCCATAGCCCTCTATGATGATGGAAGTCATAATGATGGGGCCGCAGGTGATCATATCTATGGAAACAGTTGGACAACTGGATCTGTGGGAATGGCCTATTTAGTGGATATAACGGCAAAGGACAACCTGTTAAATAAAAGCACCTTCAACAATGCAGCTACTTTTACCACTCTTGGCCCCGTTGTATGTGTCGGTTACAGGATAACAGGTGAGGACACCATTCCCAATCCTGGGGATATTCTACATCTTAAAATTAGACTCAAAAACGAAGGTCAGAATATAGTGAGGCAGGTTAAGGCGAATATAAGATCGTATTATCTCGTTTTCGGGGATTTAGCTGCTGGGGAAACAGTGGAAAGTCAAAATGATTATGAGCTCTGGATTCCAGAAGATTCTCCAGATGGTACCATAATTAAGCGTGGTTTAACAATAACCGATTCGGCCTCTGTGGTGAGCTGCTGGCGAGACAGTTTTGCCATAACAGTTCAATCGGGAATCGTGAAGTTTGAAGATGAAAACCCCATACCAAAGGTCTTCTCCTTGAGTCAGAACTATCCTAATCCATTTAATCCCTCTACCAGTATTATGTTTTCTCTTCCTCGGGTGAGCAATGTGAAATTGGCCATCTATAACCTACTGGGGCAGAAGGTCGCGAGTCTATGTGATGAAAAACTAAGGGCTGGAACTTATAGCGTTGTCTGGAATGCTGATGGGTTTCCCAGTGGAGTCTATTTCTGCGAAATCAAGGCTGGTAAATTTAGCCAGACCAGAAGGATGATTCTGCTTAAGTAGGCTTTATGAAAGTGGAAAGAAAGGCTTTAAACCTCCCGCAGGTTCTGAACCTGCGGGAGGTTGCTTTTTTAGATATGGGCCTTATCCTGGCGATAGATCACCCCCACGAGCCGTCAGGTGCCCTCACCTGACGGCAGGAGAGGAGGGTGGCAGAATCGGGGTTCTGCCACCTCACTTTTGATTCTGTTTTATCCTCCAGATCAATCATAGTTTTTCGGCCCTAAAAAGGGGTTGACTTTTTGGGTGTGGTAGACAATATTGTTCTCTCCAAATGGGTAAAGTGATCAGTTCGGAAGAGCTTTTGGAGGTGAGGAAGGGATGGGGAGCGAAGAGGGTGGTCTTCACCAACGGCTGTTTTGACCTTCTTCACATTGGCCATATTCATTGTTTAAGGGAGGCAAAAAAGTTGGGTGATCTTCTCATCGTTGGGTTGAATAGCGATTCATCGGTGAGGAAGATAAAGGGGGAGAAAAGGCCGATAGTCCCCCAAGAGGAGAGGGCGGCTGTCCTCTCTTCCCTGGAGATGGTGGATTATGTCTGTATCTTTGATGAGGAGACCCCCTATCGAATCATCTCCCTTCTTCAGCCCGATTATATTGTTAAAGGGGGGGATTGGGAGTCGGAAGAGGTGGTGGGAAAGGGGATAGTGGAGGGAAGA
>DAOVCL010000218.1 GCA_030670005.1 Candidatus Zixiibacteriota bacterium
CTCCCTAAGGTAACCTTCTCCATTTCATCCTATCACTCTGGTGTAGTGGGGGCGGTGCAAGACCTCTTACAGGATCTGTCCTCCTCTGGTCTATATGGCATCGATATCTTCGTTGATGGTTTCTCTTCCCCAGATGAGAAGATCGCCGGGGATTTGACTCTGGCCCTCAAGGATTGCCTGGCCCAAAACCTCCTCTTCCAACTTGTGGAATCCCATTCTGGGTATCCCTACATCCTGAAGGGGAGGATTAAGGATTTGGGTTCAGGGGTGAGGATAATGGCTAGCCTCACCAGGAGAGGGAAGGTAATAACCACTACCTCTGTCTTTGTAAATAAATGGGGTCAGGCTGAAAAATAGAAATTAGAGACATAGAGGACGGCAAGCTGAAAGTGCTCGGCACTCTCTGCACCACCATCCCCTATTTCTTCCTCAGCTCAAATGCTCAATGAGTATCTTTATCCCCATTCCAATGAGGAAAAGACCTCCTGCTATCTCCGCTTTCCCCCCAAGGAGGAGCCCAAACCTATGACCGAGGTAAACCCCGGGGAAGGAGAGGGAAAGGGTCACACCGCCAATGATCATTGATGGAATGACGATGGAGACATCCAGAAAAGAGAAACTGACTCCTACAACCAAAGCATCTATGCTTGTGCTAAGGGAGAGGAGTAAAAGGGTGTAGGTCCTCAAGGGATCTATCACCTTGGGTTTAGCCCTACCCGACTCCAAGATCAGCTTCAACCCAATCATTGAGAGAAGGCCAAAGGCAATCCAATGGTCAATACTGGAGATAAGATCCCTCAGTCTGAGGCCAACCACCCATCCCATCCAGGGCATAACCGCCTGAAACAGCGCGAAAAATACGGCTATCCTCAGGGCATCCCTTATCCGGGGGGAATTGATCGTTAGTCCGCTTATTATGGAAACCGCAAAGGCATCCATAGCTAAGCCAAGGGCAATAATGGAGATCTCTATCAGGTTCAAACCCTAATTCCTTTCCGTTCGCTTTACGATCAAGGTCTCCCCGTCATTTATCTAACAGGCCTTTTAAGCAAGAAGGAAAGAGAGCACCAAAGTAATGCTGAAGATGATAAATACAGGTAAAATCAATTCCCGGAGAAAATCCTTGATCTGAACCCTGAAATATTCGCAGGAGACGGAGACACAGGGATGAACGGGGGAGAGGACATAGCCGAAGAAGATGCTGATGTATATTACTGAAAAGAGGATCGGTGAGATGAAACTTGATGTGGCCAAGTAAACAGGCAAAACAATGGATGCAGGCAACTGCACCCTTCCCGTAACTAATCCCAGGATAAACCCGGCTAAGACAGAGAGGGTGAGAGGGGGAAGGGGAATAGAGGCTATTAAGCTGACTGCATCTGAGGCCTCAAAGATGCGGAGAAAGACGAACATACCAAGGATAATCAGGGTGAAGTTCCAGGGTTTCATCTGGCGGGAGATCTTCTTTAGGTTCAGCTTGAATTTGCTAAAGCTCAAGGAAAGGAATAGGCTTGCCGAAACAGCAATAAGGGTAGCTATCTCCTTTATGGGGAAGGCAAATATTCTCTGTAGGGTAAAATCGAGGGCAGGGGCGACCAGGATCACCTCTATCGGAGGAAGCAATCTCCTCCAGGAGAAGCTATCCGAGTAGGAGATTTCACCCTTGACCTTTCTAAGAAGGAAAACATATCCCAGTAGGAAAGCAAAGATAAATCCTGGCAGGAGATAGAGGATGATCTGGTAAACCTCCAATCCGGCGATTTTGGCCGAGGCGATAAGAGCAGAGCTAAGGGGATAGATTAGGATAAGCAGGTGCCTGAACCAGACATTCAAGGCGGCCTTTATCTCTTTATCCACATCTTTCCCTCCTTTCTCCACCAGAGGAGCTGAGAGGAGAGCTCCTCCAGGCATAGGAAGGAGTCCCATTAGCGCTGGAGACAAAGCCAAAAGCGCCCTCTTCCCAATCCTGAGGTTGCTGACCAGGTCGTCTATCTGCCCACTTTCCTTCATCGCCCCTCCAATCAAAGGGATTACCCCCATAGCCAGGGCCAGAAGGTCAATGGAAGGATCGCTCAGTGTATCAAAGATCTTCCTTCCTACCTCCGACAAGGGAAGGGTAAAAATGCCTAAAATAATCCCCCCGGCAAAGAGAGCCAAAGGCAGGCTTCTCCTTGATACGATTAAAAGCGTAACCAGGGAGAGAAAAAACCCTATCCAGGTCAGGGCACTCATCTCCACCCTTCTTTAACCGACAGCGATTTTCCCGTGAATAAATAAATGGGGTCAGGCTGAAAAATAGAAATTAGGGACATAGAGGACGGCAAGCCGAAAGTGCTCGGCACTCTCTGCACCATCGTCCCCTATTCCCTCTATGTTCATATCCGAACTTCGCTCTTGTTCCACTTTTTGGAGTGATAACCGATTTCGATACACCAATCGTCTTTCCGCAATAGTATAATGAAGCAGATGTATAAGTCAACGGTAAAATGCAAATGTTAACGGGCATCATCACCAATGTCTAAGGAATACAAGGCAACTTCTGGAGGTTGATAATCTTGTGGAGCTCTCGGTCATTCTCAAATAAAAAAGATTGCATTTCCT
>DAOVCL010000168.1 GCA_030670005.1 Candidatus Zixiibacteriota bacterium
CTATAGGTTTGAGCCGAGCTTACGGCAATCGAGGCCAACTGGCTGGAGGTGGGTTCGGGGACAACCGCACCGTCAGCAAAGAGGAGGGGTTTATCACTTTCCCCTAAGAAGTGAGGGACGATCATAAGAAAAGCCCCGGAGCAAACCTCTATTCCCGGTGCCATTCCCACCACCTGCAATCCTGCCCGCAGGGTATCTGCCGTGGGGTGGGCCGCTCCGGCAACATATCCGTCCACCTCCCCCAACCTGAGCATCATCGCCCCAAAGAAGAGAGGCTCCCTCATCCTTTCCTGAGCTTCCTTAAAGCTAAACCGCTTTTTTTTGCGTAACTCTTGAAACCTCTGGGCATAATCCGAAAGGGACTCCTCCTCCTCAGGGTCTAAGACCCTTACCCCTTTCAGGTTTACCCCCAGGCTATCCGCCAGACCATCTACCTTTTCCCTCTTACCTAAGACGGCAACCTCGGCGATCCCTTGGGCGGTTATACCCTCAGCCGCCTTGATAATCCGCTCATCATCACCCTCAGGAAGAACAATCCTACCTCTTTTCTTCCTTGCCTTCTCCCTTATCCTCTCTAAAAGGCTCATACCTTCAGCCCCCTTTCAGCTTCTTGTGGATTAGCTCCGCCACCAAGGGAGGAACAAAAGGGTTCAACTCTCCGCCTAACTCAGCTATATTCTTAACTAAGGTGGAATTTAGGAAGGTGTAGTTTTCGCTGGGCATAAGAAATACGGTCTCCACCTGAGGATTGAGATGGCGATTGGCAAGGGCCATTTGGAACTCATACTCAAAATCAGAGACAGCCCTCATTCCCCTGATGATGGCCACTGCTCCCTTCCTCTGGGCATAATTGGCCACCAGCCCCTTGAGGATCTCCACCTCCACCTTTTCCATTTCCCTGGTAAGGGCCTGCAGGAGATTTAACCTCTCCTTTGCTGAGAAGAAGGGGGCTTTCTGGGGGTTTTCGGCAATGGCCACTATCAGCCTATCAAAAAGCTTACAGGCCCTGTCCAGTATATCCAAATGACCTCTGGTGGGGGGATCGAAGGTCCCCGGATAGATCGCTAACCTCAAGATGACTTCCTGAAAATGGAGACTATAGTCTCCCCAAATCTCTTCTCCCTCCAGGGGGTGACCTCTTTAAGGGGCCAGGAATCGTGTTGGGAATATTCAATAACTGCTATACCATCCTCCTTCAAGGGAAGTTCAGGGGAGATCTTCTTCCCAAATATGGAGAGGGAACCATAAGGGGGATCGGCAAAGATCAAATCATACCTGAGCTTTTCCCTTCTTATTCGCTCTATGGCCTGAATAACATCGATGCGCCACACCTTAGCTAAAAGGCCAAGCCTGGAGAGATTTTGCTTGATCACATCAACTACCTCCCCATCCCTCTCCACAAAGAGGGCCCCACTTGCCCCCCTGCTCAAGGCCTCTATCCCCAAGGAGCCTATCCCAGCGTAGAGATCTAAAACCTCAGCTCCCTTCACCCCTTCTCCCAACACGGAGAAGATCCACTCCCTCACCCTACCCAGAGTAGGCCTTACCCTCCTTCCAGGGAAGGATTTAAGCCTCGCTCCCTTTAGCCTTCCCCCTATTATCCTTACCCCACGCTACTCTTGCCAGTCGGGATGGCCATTTTTTATGGAGCCATGGCGGTTCGGGCATTCGATTACAAAGCCGGTGGAGTCGGCGGTTATCTTGTATTCTGCGCCATCAAGAGGACAGGTATGGGCAACGGTCTTGGGCATAAGGGGCACGAGCAGAGAGAGGCTATCCGTATAAGTTCCCTTCTCGTTGAAATATTGTTGCTCGGCATCGGAGAGTCGTTTCATCTGAGAGCGACATTGGGTTTCTATTTCCCCCTTTTCCTTTTCCTTCAATTGAGGGATGACCAAAACCGCGATTATCCCTGCCATAAGAATGATGATCAGGGCTACCAGAAGGGTTACCCCTTTCTCCTCTTTCAGGTGCATCTTCCCCCCTTTTTTAAAATGTGATCCCCCTTAACTGAACTTAGCCGCCTGTGGCGGAGTTTTTCTGACAGGATGAACAGGATTTACCGGATTTTTATCTCCAATTATCCAAGAAAACACCGAATGACACCGAAAAATTATAATGCACATTCTTCCTTAGAAATTCGTATTATTTCAGTGATTTTCGGTGTTTAATGAATGAGGTTGTTTATCCTGTCTAAAAATGGAAATGCCTATGCTTTTAAATTGAGCAGATGTTCAGAGATTCTGCTGAGCCGTCAGGTGCCCTCACCTGACGGCAAAAGGTGAAGGTGGCAGCTTAGGCTGATCGCCCCGTCAGCAACTTATGAATGAATAATTCAGGTTCAAGCATACAAATTATATTTACCCTTGTCAAGGGGAAAATGCTACTGCTCCCCAACGGTGATCAGCCCCTTTATCCTTTGAAAGCTCTTCTTTCCGATCCCGCTTACCATTTTGATCTCCTCGATCTTGTTAAACTTCCCATTTTTAGACCGATAGTCAATAATCCTTTGGGCTAAGGAAGGGCCAATGCCGGGAAGGGAGTCCAACTCCTCGAGGCTTGCGGTATTTATGTTCACCTTTCTCTGGATTAGATTGAGGGAGGCCCGGCGATTTCTCTTCAGCCTTTCATCTACCTCAGATCTCTGATTTTGGGGAGGGATAAGCTCCGGGGCAAACCCAGGATTTCTCATCTTCAGGATGGCTATTCCAGAGCCGATAATCAGGGCAAAGAGGAGGAAGAGAATAACCGTCCTCTCCTGTTGGGTAAAGCCGAACATAGCTAAAACTTCATCTCCATCCAGAAGCCAACCTCTACTGCCTTCCGCTTTGTTCCCATCTTAAGGTCATTGTGATTGGAGACGAAGATCTTCATCCCTCCGGTTATCTGGCGGGAGAAGGTGTAACTTCCGTTTGTGCCAACGGACCAGTCCTTGCTATGGCCCATTATATTCCTTTTTCCATCCTGGGCAATGTTCTCATTTTTGTTGGTCTTTATCGTTATATCCACTGAGAGGTTAAGGCTGGACTCAAACCTTATCTTCTTCTTCAGCAGGGGAAGTTTAACCCCATGGGGTGCCCGAAACGATTTGCTGAAGGAGGCCTTGTAGGAGCGGTCATCTGTGCGGGTGGTGTTGGCCGCTCCCTGGTAGGCTCTTTTCTCGCTGATGCTTCGCGTTCCCTCAAAGGTGGAAGAGACTCCGTTTTTCCAGGTAAGCCTCAGGGAGAAGAGAGGGGAGTGGCTGATGGAGGTGTTTTTGCTGTATAAGGTATCCAGGCCCTCAGGGCCGCTGAGGTCGACCTTGCGGGAGTAGCCCGAGGAAAGGTCTGCGCTGGAGGCGAACTGGTTCAAGATGGGGAACTTCTCCACCGAGCTCCAACGCAGGGTCAAGCTGGGAAAGGTCTCGCTGCGGCTTTCGCTCGGGGAGCTTGGGTCGCGGTTTATCTGATTCCCCCTCTTATAGGATATGTTTACCTTAATAGGTTTTAGAGGGGAAAAGCCACTTCCCAGATCCCAACTTTGAGACTCAGTCTCCGAATCTCGGCTAAAGCCTGTGCTTGCTCTATTTATTCCCACCCCAGGATCCTGGGTTATGCCGAACCGATAGGCCAACGACGGCCGACCCAAAAGGCCATGGCGGAGGAGGTTTCTCTCCCTGCGGTAGGAACCGCTAAGGGGATCAATGCTTGACCAGAGCTCTTTGAACTGCAAAAGGATCCATCTGGGCGAGCCCTTCCTCAGCCTCTTTATATTCTCCGGAGGTTTGATGAAGTTGAAGAGCCCGTTTATCCTTAAGCCCAGGCTGGCCGACCCGGAGAAGTTCGAGCTGGCCGTCCTCTCATCCTTCCCGTAGCTTTGGGGGTTAAAGCTTTCCCGGTAGTTGGCCTGATAGCTGTATCTCTGGGTGAGGAACTTCAAAAAGGTGGGGGAGAAGGTAACCGAGCCATTCTCTGTCCAGGAGGTCTCCCTTCCTAAGGAGAACCTCTTGGGGTTATAGGATAGGTTTATCTCCTCATCCCTCCTTATATCCCGATTGCTGGTCAACAAGTAGCTGGCTGACAGGCTTTGGAAGGGGGAGAAACCTGTCGAGGCGGTTCCGGTAAAGTTACGG